>CAMCCU010000004.1 GCA_945872975.1 Pedosphaera parvula Ellin514 | reverse complement strand
CTCGGCACATTCGACGCGCCGTCCATCGTCTTCAATTGCACACGCCGTGCGGAGACCACGATGCCGCTGCAATCGTTGAGCCTGCTCAACTCGGAGTTCGCCGTGAAGCGTGGCGAAGATTTCGCCCAGTGTCTGGAGCGTGATGGCGGCAAAGATGAGCTGGCGAAGGTTCGTCGCGCTTTCCTCCTGACCAGCGGACGCGAGCCCGACTCCGGCGAACGCAAGGCCGCGACGCGTTTTCTCGCCGAACAACGTCTTGCCTACGCAAGCAAACCGGACGCTGAGCAACGCTCGTGGGCGGATTTTTGTCAGTCACTCTTCGGTCTGAACTCGTTCCTCTACCTCGAATGAACCGCGCCATGGATCCACTTTCTCGCCGCGCCTTCCTCGGTCGTTCGGCCGGCAGCCTTGGCGCGCTGGCTTTAAGTCAGCTGCTCGGACCTCAGCTTGCGTTCGGCTCCAATCCGCCGAAGCCAGGCCATCACCGGCCGCGCGCGAAGGCAATCATCAGCCTGTTCCAGCATGGTGGCCCGAGCCAGATGGATTTGTTTGATTACAAACCTGCGCTCAACAAGTGGAGCGGCAAACCATATCCCGGCGGCGATCTGGAAGTTCACTTCGACAAGCAGGCGGGCAACGTCCTCGGCGCGCCCTACGCGTTTCATCGGCGCGGCCAGTGCGGCATGGAGCTCTCGGAATTGCTGCCACACACCGGCGCGATCGCGGACGAAATCACGCTCGTGCGCTCGATGACGACTGGCTCAGTGGACCACGAATCCGCTCTGCGCATCATCCACACCGGACGGTTTCTCGCGGGCCTTCCGACGTTCGGATCGTGGCTGCTCTACGGGCTTGGCTCCGAGAATGAGAATCTGCCCGCCTATGTCGTGCTTTCCGATCCGGGCGGCTTGCCGGTGGATGGCGAGCGCAATTGGTCCTCCGGCTTTCTGCCCGCGATCTACCAGGGCACGCCGTTCCGCAGCGGCAACTCGCCGGTATTCAACCTCCAGACGCCTGCGCACATTCCACCGCAGGCTCGTGCGAATCAGCTTGGGTTGCTCAAGGAACTCAATCGCCGCCACGCCGCGCGCTTTCCGGAGAACACCGAGCTCAGCGCGCGCATCGCGAACTTCGAGACGGCGGCGCGGATGCAGACAGCCGTTCCCGAAGCACTCGACCTCTCCGGCGAATCCGAAGCCACGAAGAAACTCTACGGCCTCGACAAGCCTGAGACGGAGGAATACGGCCGACGTTGTTTGCTGGCGCGGCGGCTCATCGAGCGCGGTGTGCGTTTCGTGCAGCTCTTCCTCAGCGGCCAGCCGTGGGATACGCACGACAAGAACGCGGAGCGTTTGAAGGGACTTTGCGCGAAGACGGATCAGCCCAGCGCCGCGCTGGTGCAGGATCTCAAGGCACGTGGGTTGCTCGATTCCACCATCGTGCTCTGGACGGGCGAGTTCGGGCGCCTCCCGATCTCGCAAGGCAAGGATGGGCGCGATCACAATCGTCACGCGTTCTCGTTGTGGGCGGCGGGCGGCGGGTTCAAGAAGGGTTACGTCCACGGCGCGACGGACGAGTTCGGCTACAAGTCGGTGGAGGACGTCGTGAGCGTCCACGATTTCCACGCAACGCTGCTGCACACGCTGGGCGTTGATCATCACGCGCTGAACTTCCCGCACGAAGGCCGCGCCGCCAGCCTGACCGATGCGGAAGTCACCGGCGCGCGAATCGTTCCGTCGCTGCTGGCCTAGCAGGAAACTCTTGGGAGGAAGAATCGAGGAGGGGAGCGCCCGGTGTCCGGAAGTGGCGGAGAGAGAGGGATTCGAACCCCCGGTAGTGTTACCTACGCACGCTTTCCAGGCGTGTGCCTTAAACCACTCAGCCATCTCTCCACCGAGTGGCCATAATGTGAAGAACGCGACGGGCTGGCGCAACGCTTTTTCTGCGCCTCGGCACTTCGCCGGGCGGAACTCGCGGGGTTCAAGCCGACCTTGCTGTCGCTGTGAATTCCCGGCTGGTCACAGCGTCGGATTCTTCATTCAATCACAACAACAGCTCATACAAATGAAACATCTCGCTCTTCTCGCCGTGCTCCTCACCGGAGTGTTGTCCTATTCGCCCTCTGCCTTCGCCGCCGCCAAGCCGCTGCGCGTGCTCCTCATCACGGGCGGCTGCTGTCACGACTACGGCAAGCAGAAGGACATTCTCAAGAAGGGAATTGAAGAGCGGGCAAACGTCGAGGTCACGCAGGTGCATAGTGACGACACGAGCACGAAGGCGCGCTTCGAGATGTACGAGAAGGCGGACTGGGCCAAGGGTTATGACGCCGTCATTCACGACGAGTGTTCGGCCGACGTGAAGGACATGCCGTACGTGCAGAACATCCTGAATGCGCACAAGGGTGGCGTCGGCGCCGTGAATCTCCATTGCGCGATGCACTGTTATCGCACGGGCACGGACGACTGGTTCCAGTTCGTCGGCATCCAATCTTCGGGACATGGGCCGCAATTGCCGATCGCCATCAGCTTCGCCGACAAGGACCACAGCGTGACCCGCGGCCTGGGTGATTGGACCACCATCAATGAGGAGCTCTACAACAACATCAAGGTGTTCCCGACCGCTCATCCGCTGGCGCGTGGCAAACAGATCGTGAAGCGCAAGGACGGCACGGAGAAGACCGAAGACGTGGTAGTGGCTTGGGCGAACGAGTTTGGGAAAGGCAAAGTCTTCAGCACGACCATCGGGCATAATAACGCTACGGTCAGCGATGCGCGTTATCTCGACCTCGTGACGCGCGGGCTGCTCTGGTCCTGCGGCAAGCTGGGAACGGACGGGAAGCCGGCTACAGGTTACGGGAAGTAAGGCCGGAGCGCTTCGGAGGGAGCCTTTTCGCCGCCGCCAGTTTCAGATTAAGAACTCCGCATTCCAGACCGATGGGAAGGGAAAGATGTGTCGTATTTGGAGACACTCACTCGGTCCATTGAATGTCTGGTGTATGAATAATCTGACCCAACTGGAAGGCAGCAACGGCAGCACGGCAGCCAACTCAAGACTTTATCGACTCATCACGCCTGACGTGGCCATTGCGGTAGGGGCCTGGCTGCTGTGCCTGACAGGATTCCTCTCCTTGTTTACTCCCTCGGACGTAACAGCATCCGCCGTTTTTCGCCTCACTCTGGCCGCCACGGGCTTTGCACTCTACGGTTACGGGAAAACTCAGAAACAGCGGAATCAAAACGCACGGACAGGCACGGGCGAAACTCACTTGGTTCGCGGGTTGGGAGGGTGGCTGATCGTTCTGGGCGTCATGCTTGCGGTGACGCTGGTCGAGGCAGTGATTCAGGCTATCACCGATATTCCGCGGATACTCGACGGCAATGTATGGGCCGCCTACACCACTCCTGGACAACCGGCATACCACCAGGGCTGGGCGGCGCTGCTGGCGCTGGACTGGGGCAGCAACTTGTATGTCCTGGTCTTCTTCCCCGTCCTGCTCTCGCTCTTCCTCCAGAAGAAGAAAACGTTTCGTGCGCTCACGGTCGGAACGCTCGCGCTTTTCGTCGTGCTGTCGGCATTCCGGCTTTGGCAGGTCAATCACGTCCCGCACTTTTCTGCGGCCGAGCAGGCGGCGCAGTTCTGGTCCGTGGTCTTTGCGTTCGGCAAGGCGGCCATCTGGATTCCTTACCTTCTCGTCTCCCGTCGTTCGCGAGCGACCTTCGACCAGTAAAAGCCGTTACTCGGCCTTCCCTGATTCCTGTCTGCTGATCGAGAACCGGGCGTTGTTCAGCGCGGCAACTTTCGACGGGTAATCCCATTCCCCCGGCTCGCGGCAAATCAAGTTCACCCGACAGCGCTCCGTTGCCAGCGTGATCAACTGCGGAACATCGAGAACACGGAGCGCGTTCAGATAGTCCGGGCCTTCCGCGAATGTGCCGGAGGGAGCGATCAATTCGAGCCGGTCAACCGCAGATTCAAACACTCCGGCGCACGCCGCGTTTATCGCCATGGAGCCCGAAGCCATGAGTTCAAGTTCACCGGAGCGGAGGGAAGGAACCAGCCGTACCGCCTGACACGCCCGTTTGATGTCCCAGGCGCGCATGCTGTCGAGCGTCTGCCCGAGAAGCATGAACCGGCGACGGACTTGAACCTCCCGACGACGATCAACGCTCCACGCATTCAACCCGATGCCGCGCGGCGCGAAGAACACGATGACCTTGCTGTCGCCGGCGAACAATTTCCTGACCGTGGCAAGCGAGCTGGTTCCCGCGGTGCGGACGTCGTTGAACTTCACTTCCTCGGCGAGCGAATCGCCGAACACCGTCTCCAACGCTCCGAACTCACGAGACCATTGCATTGCATCGAGAACGCGGAGCGAAATCTTCTTCGCTCCATCCACTCCCGCATGGCTGAGGACGTAAAGCCGGAGCCGCATCGTCGGCTCGCTGTCGAAGTCGAACCCCTGCAACGTCAGTCCGGATTCGGTCTGCGTGAACTTGCGTTCCAACCGCAGCGGCCCCGGCTCCGATGGCCAGCCAGCCAGACTCTTTTCCTTGAACTCTCGCTTCAAGCGACCGCTCTGCGCGAGCCACTCAGTTCTATCGCGCGGCACCGGAGGAACTCCAGCCGCGGGCACAAACGTTGCGTGAACGTTCGTGTTTTTCGCGTCCGGTGGGAGCGTTGCGAAGACCTTGAGCTGTTGAGGTGTGAGCAACTTTACTGCGGCCATCTCGATGAGAGGATCTTCGCCCTTCAAATGCGTGTTGAACCAACGGAACACCGGCACCTGCAAATCCTGGGTGTCCTTGTGCGGCCCGGGCGCGATGACCAGGCCGAGGTTCGTCGAGGCGCTATGCAGCTCATAGATGCGCCGAACTTCCGAATGCAATCGCACCACGCCATCCAGTGGAAAGATCGAGTCCGCGTCAGTGTTCACAATCAGCAACGGGCGAGGCGCGACGAGCGCGGCCACTTGGGCATAGTCCCACCGATGCGTGTTCACCGTGAACATGCAGTCGCAATGCCCTTCCACGGTTCCATCGATGACGTGGTTGTGAAGATCCGTGATGCCGGCAACTGGCGCGACCGCCTTGATGCGTTCGTCGAGCGCCGCGATCCACCAACTGTAGGCACCGCCGCCGGATCGTCCGGTGGCACCGAATCGATTCGTGTCCACCTCAGGCCGCGTGCTCAGGTAATCCAGCGCCCGGATGCAATTCCATGCCTCGACTCCAGCGGGCGTGTAGCCGCGGCTGTTCCACCACCATAGGTTCTCGCGATACGTGCCGTGATGAAGCCCCAGAATCTCTCCGAGCTGAAGCGTATCAACTACCAGACAGACATAGCCGTTGCGCGCGAACCACGTGCCGTGATGCTGATACGAAACCTTGTTCCCGTAGCTGACGCCGTTTGAAATCACCGGCCCGTGTCCGCTGAGATAGAGAACCGTCGGCGCTGGTCGCGAGACATCCTTCGGCAGATAAAGATTCGCGGTGACGTAAAGCCCGGGGGACGATTGGAAGTGCAGATTCTCGACGGTGAAATCGTCGCGTTCCACTTTCGAAGTTACAGTCGCTTTCAGATCGCCACGGGCAGGCAGCGGATCAAGCCCCAGCATCCCGGATAGTTGATGACGATATTCGTCGCGACGAGCCTTCCAGTCGCCAAGTGATTTCACCTCGGCCAGGCAGCGGCTTGAGAGCTTCTCCGCCTCGACACGGAACGTTTCAACGAGCATCCGGTCACCGGGTGTCTTGGTGGGGAGCGCGCAGTCGGCAGCGGTGGCGACGCTTGAACGGAGAAGAGTCGAGGCGAGGCAGAGTGCGAACGCGACGGGGAGTTTCATGGAGGCAGGATGTGACGTTGCTCAAAGCGTCGCAAGCTCTGAGGAGCCGCGAACCTCAGCGAATCCCAGCTCCGCCAGACCGCGACGCCGGTGCGTTCGTCGCCGAAGATCCGGCGACGATCCATGCATGCCACGCGACTTCGAGCCGCTGAAGCCCGCCGCTGTAAAGCCGGTCGATCTGCTTCGAGCACGGCATCGGTTCCTCCGTGAGCGACTGTCGTTCACCGAGCATGGTCAGCATCATCTGGCGATTGGCGCTGGTGCTCATCAGGAGTTGAAACAGCGACCAGCTCATCGTGTAAGCCATTTCCGAATCGAGATGCTTGAAGGCGGAACCGTCGGCATTCACCAGCGTCTTGAGCGGCAGCAGGCTTCGCTCGCGCAGCCATTGGTTCAGCCGCGTCCAGCGCTGGCGCAGCATCCGTTGCTGCAACTCTCCCGGTGGATGCAGCGCGAACGCGAAGTAGTCCGCGGAGCCTTCCATCAGCCAGGCCGGCACGTTCTCGTAATGCGCATCCATGATCGCGTGGCTGGCCTCGTGCAGCAGAGTGGTGCCAAGGAAGCCCGGCATCTGCTGGCGCCACGTCACGATCTCCTTCGTCGCAGAGGTGTAAAACCCGGCCACGGTAAACGGGCGCCCCTGGAGCGCCCGTCGATCTGCGGCGTTTGTCCAGTAGAGGCTGAAGGTTGCGTTCGTGTAATCCGCGTAGTCTCCGAAGACGCGCATCCTCAAACGGAAATCCGGACGAGTCTTGAATCCAAGCGTGGTGCGATGCCGTTCGAGCAGTTGTTGAACGGAATCGTTGATCGCCTTCTCGGATTGCGCCGGCATGGCGAACCCGTGCAAGGCGAGCTGGCAGATGCCGTTGCCCTTGAAGTCACGCTCGCTCAGCGCAGGAAGCGCCGCTTCGGCTGTCTTTGACATCAGCAACAACGGCAGAAGAAAACCGCAGGCGTGCGGTATCATGCGTCAGTTCGTCGACCCCGCTCAGCAGAACCCTGAACGAACTGGAGCGCCAGCAGCGTTCCGCAGAAATACATGAACTGCTGAAATGCTCCATTAAACTCGCCCGTCAGCCACTGACCGAAACCGAGTTGAAGAAAGACGAAGAGACTCCACGCCGCCGTCGCGGCGAGAATGTTCGCCGACCGTTGACGCAGGAACTCGATTCGCACGAGCGCAGCAAGGGCCAGCGTGAAGGCGAGAAGTTCGGAAATGGTCAGGAGCCAGAATGTCGCGGGCAAACCGGGGAAGGTGGCCAGGAACGTCTTGCCGAACTTGCCGTCAAACCACGCCGGCATTCCGTCGCGCAGCTTGCTGATGCTGGCGAAGCCCCAGATCATCAGGAGAAGAAGATTGATGGCCAGCAGTGCTGCCGGGCGGAGGATGGAAGCGACATTGACCATGCTGATCGAGCAATCGGTTCAGCGTCCCAACATCCCAGGCATGGCGCCGCCCATCTTCCCCATCATCTTCTGGAACTTGCCCATCTTCCGCATCATCTGCTGCATCTGCGTGAAACGGTTGAGCAACGTGTTCAGCTCCGCCACCGTCACGCCGCTGCCTTTGGCGATGCGCTTGCGGCGGCTCGCGTTCAGGATCACCGGCTTGCGGCGTTCCTCAAAGGTCATCGAGCAAATCATCCCCTCCATCCGCTTGAATTCCCGCTCCTGCTTGCTCATGTCCGTCTGCTTCAGCATCTCACTGCCACCGGGCAACATGCCCACGATGCTTTCCAGCGAACCGAGCTTCTTCATCGCGCGCAGCTGATCGAGGAAATCTTCGAGCGTGAACTCGCCCTTGCGCATCTTCTCCTCGAGCTTCTTCACGTCCGCCTCGTCCACCGCCTCCGCCGCGCGTTCCACGAGGCTGACCACGTCGCCCATGCCCAGGATGCGCGACGCCATGCGCTCGGGATGGAACGGCTCGAAGTCCTCCAGCTTCTCGCCGACGCCCATGAACTTGATCGGCTTCTGCGTGACACTCTTCATGCTCAACGCCGCGCCGCCGCGCGCGTCGCCGTCCAGCTTGGTCAGGATGCTGCCGGTGATCTTCAGCGCGCTGTCGAAGTGCGTCGCGACGTTCACCGCCTCCTGTCCAGTCGCGGCATCCAGTACGAGCAAGATTTCATCGGGCTGCACCAAGTCGCGCAAACGCACCAGCTCTTGAACGAGTGGCTCATCGATCTGCAAACGGCCAGCGGTATCGAAGATGAGCGTGTCGCACTTCTGCGCCGTGGCAAACTCGCGCGCGCCCCGGGCGATCTTCAGCACGTCGGTCTCGCCCTTCATCACGAAGACCGGCACGCCGAGCTTCTCGCCGAGCGTCGCCAGTTGCTCCATCGCCGCCGGACGATAAACATCCGCCGCGACCAGCAACGGAAAGCGACCTTGCTTCTGAAGGAGACGCGCCAGCTTGCCGGACGAGGTGGTTTTGCCGGAGCCGTGAAGGCCGACCATCATGAGGATGGCGGGGCTGCTCTTGAGATTGAGGCCGGCGTTCTCGCTGCCAAGCAGCGTCACGAGTTCGTCGTGGATGATCTTGATGATCTGCTGGCCAGGATGGACGGCGGCGATGACTTCCTGGCCGAGCGACTTCTCGCGCACGCGCTCGATGAAATCCTTCACCACCTTGAAATTCACGTCCGCATCCAGCAACGCCATGCGCACGTCGCGGAGGCTGTCGGCGACGTTGCTCTCGGAGATCTTGCCCAGCCCGCGCAGGTTGCGAAAGGCGTTCTGGAGCTTGCCGCTCAGGTTATCGAACATGCCAGCAACGCTAGAACCCGCGCTGGCCGCTGGAAAGTTGAAAGTTGCCCAAGGTGCTGTCGGCATCTTGCCGGCAGGGGGGGCATAGAGATTCAGCAACCGAATCTGTGGGCTCTGCGGAAGCGACGATTCTGCCGGCGGGACGCCGGCGGCAACTTATGCCCAAATCCCAAGCGCCTGAAGCTGCTTCGTCGCGGCGGCGGACCAACCGCGATTGGCTGCCGGGCTGGCGGGGCTGGGATGCAGGATGCGACCGAAGCGCACGCCGGCTTCGCCAAGCGCCAGACGCGCGCGCTTCTCGGCGAAATCGCCCACGCCAATCAGCCATTCCGGTTTCAGCACAGCGACCACCTCACGCAGATGGGCGTCGCAAGCGGCGTAGAGCGGCTCGGATTCGGCTGCGGTAAATTTGTCGGGCGTGAGGTTTCGGGCGCCTTCGTCCATGAAGGCGAGTGGACAATAGTTCGCGACGAAATGCTCGGCAAAGAACTTCTCCGCCGTGCCAAATCGCTCGCTAAAGAGTCCCCACAGTCTGCGCCCGCTGACTTCCGAGCGCGTGCAGGCGAAGCCCTCGACCGGGCGTTTGGGATGAACACGTTTCGGCTGCGACACGGCGGTCTGGACTTTCATCCAGTCGCGGACGGCCGCGACCTCGCCGAACGGCACGCCGGTCTGCGCCATGCCGAACGGGCCCGGATTCATGCCGAGGAACATGACGCGTTTGCGCGTCGCAGCGAACCGGCGCAGATAGGTTTCATGCGCCTCCCAAGCGTAGTCGAGCGGGTTGTAAACGTAGGCGACGGGCGGGCGAAATTTCAGGCGCCCCACGGCGTCGGACAGCTCGCGGGCGGCGGTGATGACTTGGCGGGCGGTGGCGTTCACAGGCGTTGCATAAAGAAAAACGAGGGCGAATGGCTCGCCCTCGTTTCATTAGAATGGATTTGGGAAGAGGGCTATTCGCGCGGCGCGAGCTTCTTTTCCACCGGGCTGCGTTCGAGTGTCACGAACTTCGGCAGGCCGCCTTCGATCGGAACTTTCACTTCGCCCTGGATGAGCGGCTGCGCGTACTCGATAAACTTTTCGTTCGGCATGAAGCCGTCCTCGGTGACCCAGTCACGGGGGAGGAAGTGCTCGACGTTGGCGATGTCGCTGAGCGGCTGGAGGCCCGTGGTCCATTTGTAGGGCGAGCTGGACTGGCGAACGATCTTCACCATGAATCCGCTCTGGCCATCGACGGCGGCGCGAACGGCGGCTTCACCGCAGGCGGCGGCTTCCGTGGCGTCGGTCTGGCTCGCGAAGTGAGCGGCGGCGCGCTGGGCGTAGCCGAGCTTCACGCTGCGGCTCTTGAGCTTGAGCTTCTTGGTAACGAGGGATTCGAGAAACTCGCCCATGCCGGAGAGAACCGGATGACCGAACGAGTCAAGGCGTGAGCTGTCGGCGGAGAGCGGCTTGCCCGCGGCGTCTTTCAAGCCTTCGCCGACCACGACCACGCAGTAGCCGATGCGGGCGACGGTTTCCTTGACGCGTTCGAGGAACTTCGGTTCGTCGAAGGCGATCTCGGGGAGGAGAATGATGTGCGGCGCGTCATCGGGCGCGCGCTTGGCCAGCACGGTGCCGGCGGCGATCCAGCCAGCGGAGCGGCCCATTACTTCGACGATGATGCAGGAGCCGTCGTCGGTCGCCATCGCGCTCACGTCGCTGGCGATTTCCATCACCGTGGCGGCGTTGTATTTGATCACCGAGCCGTAGCCGGGGCAGTGGTCAGTGTGCGGGAGATCGTTGTCGATGGTCTTGGGCACGCCGATTACGCGCATGTCGTAGCTGCGCTTGACGGCTTCTTCGTGAATCTTGTGATTTGTGTCCTGAGAATCGTTGCCGCCTGCGTAGAAGAAATAGCGGATGTTGTGCGCCTGAAAGACTTCAAAGAGGCGGTCCATGTCTTTCGCGGCCTGCTCGGGCTTCTTCTTGAAATCGAGCTTGTAACGGCAGGTGCCGAGCGCGGCGGCGGGAGTGTATTTGAGGCCCTCGATGGACTTCGCCTTCTCGTCGTTCAAGTCGATCAACTGCTCGCGCAGAATGCCATAGATGCCGTTGAGTCCACCGTAGATCTCCTCGATGAATTCGTGGCGCCCGGCTTCCTGGATGACGCCAGCGACACTGGCGTTGATGACTGCGGTCGGACCGCCCGATTGCGCGACTAAGAGATTGCCAACAAGTTCTGCCATAAAATTCCAAGCGTGAGGTGCCGGCGGAAACGGCTATGTCCCGCGTGCTTAACCCCGGTTTCGGTTAAAGTGAGGCGGAACCTTGCCAAGTGAGGTGGCGAGTGTCAAAGGGGAATTCGGAATGCCGACGACTCGGGTAACTCGCTCCCGTCAACGCGGCTCGGGCTTGATATCGAGGCGTCCGGCGCGGTCCAAGACCAGCATCTCCGCCGTATAGCCCTGGCGAAAGGTCGGGTATTTGAGCGGGACGCCCAGCTCCATCTTGAGCTTGCGATTGGATATCTTTTTGTTGGTCAGCCCCCGCTTGCGGCCCGCGTTTTCCTCCTCAGTGGCAAACGGCGGCATCCACTTGCCCAGCACCTCCGACAGCCACTTGAAGAAATGAAGCTGGGTCACCGACTCGTCATCGGAGGCGTTGTAAACCTCGCCCGGACGACCGCTTTTCAGCGCGGTGATGATGGCGGTCACGAGATCATCCCGGTGAATCATGTTGAGGATTCGATCACCCTTGCCAGCGATGCGCGCCTCGTCGCGAAGGTATTGCTGGAAGAGATGCCCTCGCTCGGGACCATAGATGCCGGCGACGCGCAGGATGACCGCCGGGAAGTTCCGGGCTTGCGCTGCGTCGAGCAGAAGTTTCTCCGTCTCGACCAGCACGCGGCTCGTCGCGCTGGCGGGTTCCGTCGGGCTGGACTCCTTTACGAGGGACCCGTCCGTCTGGCCGTAAACACTGGTGCTGCTGGTATAGACGAACTTCTTGATCGTGGTCGGAGCCAGCCAGTCGATCAGGTGACGCGTTCCTTCCAGATACACCTGCCGATACTCTTCCTCACCACCTTTGCTGGACGACACGGTGTTCACGACCCAGTCAAACGGGCCGGGTAACTTGACGAAATCTTCAGGGCGCGTGATGTCGGCGACCAATGGTTTCAAACCCACGGCGATCAACTCCGCCTCTCCTTCCGCGCTGCGGCGCAGGCCGAACACCTCGTGCCCTTGCTTCACCAGCTCGGCACCGAGAGGCAGTCCGACGTATCCGCACCCGACAATTAACACGCGCATCCGCCCAGTTAACCCACAAGCGTTCGCCGACGCAAAACCGAATCACACTTTACAGTCCGCCGACGTGTCCCCTACGTTCTCGCCACAATTCTGGCTGAGGCCGCCCCAGCTTCGACGCCTCCAGCCTCTTGAACATGATTCGGCACCTTATCATCTGGCTCAGCCTCGCTTTGTTCTGCGCGTCCAGCTCCGCCGCGCACGCGCAACCCATCCGGATTCTCACCGCGCAAGCTGATGGCCTCGACGCCGTCATTGGTGAACCACCCCCAACCGACGCGCAAGGTAAACGCCTCTCGCAAATCGCCGACACTCTGCGTCCGGCCGATGCGGATCTCGTCGTCATCGATGGAATCCCCAATCGCTCGCACGCGCTGAAGCTCGCGGCCCTGCTCAAGCCGGCGACGTATCAACTGGCGGTCTTCTCCGCCTTTCCGAACACCAACGCGAATCGGCCAGCGCCTGCCAGCACGACCATTCTCTCCAAGCGACAACCCTTCGGCGCGCGTTCCGCTGAATGGCGTGCGACCGGGCAAATCGAGCTTCCGGGCGGATTCGCTTTCGCCGGATTCCGTTCCGGCACCAACGCCTTCTGTTTCTACGCGGCGGATCTGCCCGGCGATGGTGCATCAGCATTGAATGCCGCCGGCGATCCTCTCGCCAGCCGCAAGCGCGAGCTCGCCGCACAATATCTCGCGCACCACATCCAATGGCTGGGTTCCACGCTCAGCAACCAGTTCACCGCGTTCTGCGTGATCGGCGACTTCGTGACCGATCCAAAGACCGGTCGGTTGGAAAATGCCGGTCGCGCGCTGCAACAGACCGGCTTCGGCGCGTGGCTTGCGCCATCAGTGCCTGAACCGGGCTCGCCAATGCCGCCGCCTTACTCCGCCCTGCTTGCGCGAAATATTTCCCTGCAATCCTCGCCCACGATCCTTGCGCAACGGACGTTACGCCAGCCCGTCTGCGTCTATGAGATACACCCTGGCGGCAAACCAGGAACCTTCGCTGCTGCTTCGACGGCTGGTAAAACTCCGAAGGCAGCAAGAACGCCGGGAGCGATGGTTGTGTCCATCTGGCTCGGGATAATCCTCGCCGTTTGCGCGGTCACGGTCGGAATCTGGTGGGCGTTGCGACGGGGTAATCCTGGTCCAAGCATCTTCCGCCAGACGAAAAGCAGCCAACTGGTGCTGGACGTGGATGAAGTTCCCGTCATCCGACCGGGAGAAAGCGATCCACTTCGAACTGAGGCTGACATGTGGAAGGGGCGCGCCCTGGATGCCGAACAGCAAGTGGAGGAAACGCACGCTCATGTTCGCGCCGGATTGCTTCAGCGGATGCATGGTCTCTTTCGCGATCATCTGGTGACGTGGCTTTCGGCGCAGCGCGGCAAGCTACTCACGTCTCACAACTCCGGCGTGCAACAGGTGCTGGAACTGGAGGAACGGCTCCAGCGAATCCAGGGAAACTTTCAGGAACAGCTCCGTGGTCGCGACCAGCGGATCACGGAGCTCGAACAGGAGATTCAGGCGAAGGAAAAGCTCATCCGCAAACTGTTGCTCGCGCGGGTGAACCCGTCAGGCGAGGCGTCGAGGGACTAAGAAGGCGAAAGTTATCTGTCCATTCCTCACGAGGCGCGGCTGCTCTTCTCGGTGAGCAACGCCTGCTCGTAACTTTCCAACGCTTCGCGGTAACGCTGGAGGCGATTGCACACGCCGCCGCGGTAGAGGTAGGCCACGGTCATGGAGCTGTCCGCCGTAATGGCGCGGTCGTAATTCTCCAGCGCGTTCTCCCAATCCTGCATCTTCTCGAACGCCATGCCGCGCTTCACGAGCGCCTCGGCATTGTTCGGTTCGAGGTCCAGCACTTCATCGAAGCACTCCATCGCCGTCTCGGTGGCATCGAGATTCAGCAAAGCCTGGCCCTTGCCGAGCAACACGGTGGAGCGGGACGCAGGCGGTTCAACCTCTGACGCCGCCCCCGATGTCGTATCCTCCGGCATCAACGGCTCGATGTTCGATCCGTCTGCTGGCTTGGCGAGGGCGCCGCGGGAACGGGTACCCGCAGTGGCGCTCGCTTGCGCGCTTTGCTCGAGCTCAAGAATACGCTTCTGCAATTGATCGATGGCTCCCTGGAAGCGGCCGCTGGCTTCCTCGGCGGACCCCTGCCGGTTGCCCGGACCGTCGCCACCACCGAGCAATCCGCCACTCTGCCCCGCACCCAGGAGCTGCGCGCGCGGCGCGGCGCTCATGGCGATCTCAGAAAAACGGCCGAGGGCGCGGGCGAGCAGAATAAGGATGAAGATGAGTCCGATGATCCCGACCGCAGCGAAGACTCCGGCGACGGTAAGGATGGCGCGGTTGGAGCTTTGCACGGCTTCCATGTGCCGGTCGTGCATCCGGCCCATGGAGGTCTCGATCAGGCGCAGGCTCGCGGTGAGGGCCTCGGAGTTTTGCGCGGAACGCGCTTCGAGTTCACGGCGCAGCTTCTCGATGGATTCCTGGGTCTTGCGCAGCTCGGCTTCTGCGTTGGTGGAGATCTGAGTGGAGGCGGAGACGGCTTGGAGGGCATCACGCGCGGCAGACGCAGGATCTTCTTCCGCAGCGGACAAGCAGAGCGGAACAGCGGCGAGGATGGCTGCGGTAAGGATTCCACGCCAGCGAGTGAGAAACAAAGTCTGGGTTGTCATGGTTGGGAACGGCTGATCCAGACGATAGAAAACCAGCGTATCCATGCAAGGCGAAAAGCTGCGACAGCCGCCTCGCAGCGCAAATTCTGTCTGAGTTTTCACAAGAATGGTCACGCTGAAGGGATGCTTTCGCTCGTCGAAGATCATTACGACACCATGAAGACCATCTCGCCGCCGCTTGTGAAGAGTCACCTGATTGCATGGATGAGTTCGTTGCCGCCCCTGTTCGCCTGCGCGGCGCTGACGTTGAACATTCCTTCGTCGGTAGCCGGAGATTATCCGGCGTATCCGGCGTTTGACGAGGAGATGCGGAGCTACAAAGCGACAGAGCCGACCGGAGCGATTGCCAGCCTGCACCAGCAAATGGATTCCGGAGGGGCGCGATTGACCCATGACACGACGCACGGATACCTGACCTCTCTCCTGCGTGAATTGAATGTCCCCGTGTCTTCCCAATTGCTGGTTGCCTCGAAGACATCGCCGAACAAGGCGCTCATCTCGCCGAAGAATCCGCGTGCGCTGTATTTCAACGACCAGGTCAGCGTAGCCTACGTGCCATCCGCCGAACTGATCGAGGTTGCGGCGGCCGATCCACGTCTGGGAGTTGTCCTCTACACTCTGGCTCAGAAACCCGCCGAACGACCACGGCTGGTGCGCGATGATCGTTGCCTCGAATGCCACGCTTCGGCGAAGACGTTGAACGTTCCCGGCATTTTGGTCCGATCATTCCTCACCAAGGACGATGGCGAAGTGGAGCTGCTCAGCGGATTGCTCGTCGATCACCGCACGCCGCTGGCGGATCGCTGGGGCGGTTACTACGTCACCGGTCAACACGGCAGACAGACACATCGCGGCAATCTCTTCGGCACCCAGGCCATCGCGCGGCACGAAAAGGATCCTTCGTGCAACGCCAATGTCACCCACCTCGCCCCGCTGCTCGACGTCGGCAAATACCCCAGCGCAGGGAGTGACATCGTCGCCCTGCTGACGCACGAACATCAGGCGCACGCGCAGAATCTGCTGACCCGCATCCACTATGATTCGCAGGCGGCGCTTCGCGACGGCGGCAGTCTCCGCCCGGCGTATCCGGCGATTGAAGCTGCGCTCCGCTACATGCTGTTCGTCGATGAGATCCCGCTGACCGCGCCCGTCCAGGGCACGAGCGATTTCGCCGCAGAGTTTCTAAAGAGCGGCCTGAGCGATTCCCGCAAACGTTCCCTGCGACAGTTCAATCTTAAGACGCGCCTGTTCGAGCACCCGTGCAGCTACATGATCTATTCGACCTCGTTCGAAGCACTGCCGCAGGAAGCCCGGCGTCACTTCTATCGCCGGCTGTGGGACATCCTGAACGGCGAGGATCGATCGCCCGAGTTCGCGAAGCTTGGTGCCGAATCGCGGAGCGCGATCCGCGAGATACTCATCGCGACTAAGAAAAATCTGCCCGCTTACTGGAGGCTCTGATTGCCAAACTTGAAATCAAAAATTCCAACCGGCATGGTCACCTCAGCGTTCAAACTGGGAAGCTCCACATGGCGTTGGTTCCTGATCCTCGGTGTAATGATCGTCGGGACTTTCCCAATGCTCGGAGCTGAAGCCCCAGCGGCAGCTCCCGCCGCAGCCAGGATCTTCCACTGGCGACCTTTCTTGGCACCGTTCCATGCGGTGGTCCTGCATTTCCCGATCGGCTTCGTCACCGTGGCTTTCCTGCTGGAGGCCTACCGTATGGTCCGGCCGAGCGACGAGATTCGACGCGTGACCGTGATGGTGCTCTGGCTCGGCCTGTTGACCGGGATTGTCTCGGCGAGCTTCGGTCTGATGCGCGCCGGAAGTGGCGAGTACGAAGCGCGCATGTTGGAGCTGCACAAGATCTACGGCCTGGGAGTCCCCATCGCGACCGTGCTGACGCTCGCGATTCAACGCGTGGCCCATCGTAACGAAGCGCAACGCGGCTGGACCGCCTGCTACCGAAGCGTGTTGACGGGAACCATCGCGCTCGTGGTTATCGCCGGGCACTACGGTGGCAACCTGACCCACGGCTCGAAGTATCTCGTCGAGAACGCCCCGGAGTTCGTTCGCGACTTTCTCGACGAAGATCTGATGACGGAAACAGAAATCACTGCGGGAGCGACCGACGAAAAGACCCGGCTTTACCTCGAGAAGGTTCAGCCTGTTCTCGCCGCGAAATGCTACAGCTGTCACGGGCAGGAGAAGCAGAAGGGCGGCTATCGCCTCGATAAGCCCGAGCTCGCGCTAAAGGGAGGCGAGAGTGGCAATGCGGGCATCAAGCCTGGCGACCCGATCGAGAGCCAGGTGGTCCGGCTGATTCTCCTGCCGCCCAATCACGACGACGTGATGCCGCCCGAAGGCAAACAGCCTTTGACCTCGGACGAGATCATGACAGTCATCGATTGGATTCGAAGCGGCGCCGTCTTCCCGGAATCCGGCGCCGCCCTCACCGCAACCAACCATCCTCCAGGCTGAGTAATCCTCCTGCCGGCACGCACGCTGTAGAAGTGTTGTCGTCCTCGACGTGGGTGTTGAAATTGACACGGTGCATGGGCCTGCCAACAACTCGATCCGACAAAGCCGGAAGCGGTCGCGTTTCTAACTCGGTTCGCAGGGACTTTTGGCGGGCGGAAAACAATTGCCTGCGCTCGTTCGCGGCAAACTCCGCCCCGCGCCGGAATGTTCCCGAGGTTGACCTGGACAGCGGATGGTGTGAGTGGCCCTTTCGTTGAAACGCTCGAATGAAAAACAGGAGAGGACGTCCCTGCCTTCGTTGCCAGGCCGTGAACTCAAAGAAGCTCTTTCCGGTATCATCTTTTCAAACTGGTGGCACCCGCCTTGCAGTTGGTTGCCGACTCGCGCGCAGCCAATCAGCCTGCGCCATTGATGCTTTGAATTGGTGACGAACGGTTACTTGGCAGCAGGAGAGTTCGTGTCCGTCACGGTGACGACGGGTTTCCGGCAGCTTCCTTCGCCTCCTTCTCGATCTCCTCCGACCTGTCTTTCTCGCGGCGAATCTCGGCGGCGAAACGTTCGCGAGCGAGCGAAACGATGGGCCTAAATGCTGGCGGGGCCGTCGCTTTTCAGCGACGGCCCCGCGTTGTTCCGAAGTGAGGTTATCCCGGTCGTATCTACTTTTTCAGCCGGAAGAAGCGCGGCGCGGTGGCGGTGCTGAGCGAGACGGTCCATTGATTGAGGGTGAGCACAGGCAGCTGTGCCACGGGCTGCCAGTTCGGTGACGACAGGTTGTCCGTCGATTCGAGGGTCCAGCCTTCCGCTTCACCCGGCCAAGTCAGCTTGACCGTGCTGCCAGCAGAGACGTGCGCAATGCCGAGCGTGACCGGCTTGCAGCCGGCCAGGCGATTGACGTTCGCGAAGGGTCCGCAGGGCCGGATGACGGCGTAGCGCACGCGGGAGAAGAAGATTTTCCCGCTGACGAAGAACCGGGCCGCCGCCTGCGGTCCCTGGTTCACACCGAGGAACTTCATGTCCGGCAGCTCGAAGTAGGCTTCGCGCCAGCGGTCCGTGCCTTCGAGCACCACCGCGATGCTGCCCGGTGTAAACGCGAGTCCTGCGACGCCGTTGCGATCCGACTGATAGACTTCCGGGCGGAAGGACTGCCCCGCCAGCGCCGGATCATCGTAGTAGGTCATGCAGATGGCCAGGCGCGCGTTGGGCTGGGTCGAGGGACCGAAGACTTCGCCGGTGATCGCGAGGTTCAAGTATTGGTGGCCGAAGCCGGCCGCGCCGTCGTCCAGCGCCGGACGGATGGCCATGCGCAGGTCGTCAGCCGGCCCTGCCTCAGCCTGGATCATGTTTTGATCGCCGCCGGAATTGCCGGGCGCGAGGCCGTCGAGCACGCCGGTGGCGAGATCCATTTCCGCGTAATTGCCATAGGCTTCCGTGCAGATTTCCGGATCGGTATAGCAGTCCGCCAACGGATCCTGTCCCGCCAGCGGATGGGGAGCCACGCGGAGGATGGCGATGTCGTAGCGCGAGATGAAGGGCTGTCCGTTCTCAAAGGCCAGGCGCGGGCCGCCGGTCAGCGGCGCGACGTTGACGCCGAAGAGGCTCACGGCGGGAACGATCCAGGAGATGCGTTTCCATTCGCCGGAACCGCGCAGTGTGTAACGGCGTGCCGCGTCGAAGAAGCCGATGCCGCCCGCTGCGTCCGTCGCGTAGGCTTCTGGGCCGAAACGCGCACCGGCCAGCGCCGGATCGTCATAGAACTCCACGCATACTTTTACGGTGCGCGGATCATTGCAGGTCACGCCGAGGTAATTGTCCTTGATGCCGAAGTTCATGAGGCTGCCCAGCGCGCGCACCGCACGGCGTTGATCGTCGAACGATCCTGCGTCGGCGGTGATCTCCGTGGTCTGGTCGCCGTTGTTGAACACTTCGAGATGATTGGCGGTGCTGTTCACGAAATCCACGAACGCGTGGTTTGTCTGCGGCTCTGGATCGCACGCGTCCGCCGGTTCGAAGTTCGCATAGTCGGAAGGCTCACCGAACGCGCCTTGCTCGCCGAACGCGATGGCGCGCACGATCAGGCCTTGCGCGCCCTGGGCACGAATGGTTCCGCCGTTCACGCCGCCAAAGGTGAAAGCACCCAGCGCGTTGGCGGGAATGGAGCCGACGAGCCGGGACCCGTCCGAAGCCCGGGTGGGATTGGGGATGCGGAACAGCACCCAGTTCCATTTGCGGTTCTGGCCGGCCACGGGGATTTGCCCGCCGCTGGGAGCCGCCAGTTCCGGCAGCGTGCCGATGAGGAAAGGGTAATTGCGCGGCAGTCCGTCCGTGCCGAGGACTGCGCCGTCGCCATACACCTGCATCAGGATGTCGATGGTGTCGTTGTCCGCCCATTCGGTGAAGCCGCTGTCGGCGGTGTTGATGTGTGGGTTCTCAGCCTTCAGACCTTGCAGGCCGCGCAACGTGATGGGCGTGGTGGTCTGATCGCCGCCCGATAGAATCGTGAGCGAGCTGGACCAGAGCGGGCCCAGCGGCGCAAGGCTGCCGTCAACGACGACGAAATGCGCGGCCTTGTCGGGGTTCGCCACGGACGGCCACTGGGTGGGGTCGAACGGCCCGGCTGCGAACAGCGTGCCGCCGGCACTGAATGCTGCGCACAGGAGTGCGAGGAGTTGCTTCTTCATGGTTTCATTGGGTTGGTTTGTTTGTTGATGAGTTGAGCTCGGGAAAATCGCTGGAGCGCTACGGCTCCGATTGCAGGCGGTAAAAGCGCATGGGCTCAAGCGCGGGCCGGATGTCTTCGACGTGCCACATGCCTTGGATGTCGAGAGTCACGGCGAAGTCCGGCTCCCAGTCGCTGAGGTTGGTTGAAGTTTGCAGTGTGTAGGCACGATGCGGTGAACCTTCGAGAACGAACCGCGTGAACCGCCATTCTCCGCCGACGCTGGAACTCACATTCACCAGATTGCCGGTCAAGGCTGGCTCGGACTTGGCGACGCGGATGTCGTCGAGACTTAGTTGCGCGCGCGCGCCGCTGGTGCCGGACACGAAGTAATAACGCCAGCGCAGTTGGACGTAGGGCTGGCCATTCGCGGTGGCGGGCAGCGTCAACGGACCGATCACTTGCCGGTGTCCGGCGACTGGATTGCGACGGTATTCGATGGGCTGGCCATTCGCATCCGGCACGTCTTGAAACGCGCCGTCGCCCACGGCGAACTGAAGCCGGATGCCATAAACCACGGCATTCGGCGTCACCGTTCCGCCGATCCAGCTCACGTCGATGTTCGTCACGCCGACGGTGCGCAGCGCCACGGAGGCCGCGCCGAGATACCCTGCGCCCGTTACGTCCTGTGCGTTGCCGGTGTTCAGGAAGGCGAGACCGGAATCGCCCAGCCCATTAAGCCGGCTGCGGCTGGAGAGATTGTAAGGAAGCTGCCAGTCGCCATCGAGCGGCGCGTCGAGACCGGGATCTCTCACGGAGCTTTGCTCGAAGCGCACATGAGCCGGAGCTGAACCAGCATCGGCGGACGGACTCCATGCGGTGAAGAGGAACGGCGCGGCGTTCAGATCATGCGGCGTCGCGCGCTCGAACATCGCGGTGTAAGTGATGGCGTTGGTGAGGTTGACACTGATCTTCGTCTGGAGACCAAGCTCGGTGCGATTGCTCCAGCCGGCGAAGGAATAGCCCGGCAGCGGCAGCGCCTCCAGCTCCACGGGCACGCCTCGGAAATACGTTCCGCGCCACGGATACGCGATGCCGTTCGTCACGCCGGGCGTGTTCGCATCAATGACGAGCGAGTTGACGCGCAGCTGGCCGCGATTGGTGTGGGAGACGTTCAGGGTCATGGTCGCGAAGCCGCCGAGGCCCAGCTCCGTGACCATATGCTGCCGGCAGTTGATCGGGCGCTGGCTCGCGAAGGTCCGCATCACGCGGACGTTGTTGCTCCACGAATTCATCGAGTTCCCCATCGTGCGCCAGCGGCGGATGTGTTCCGGCATCGAGTCCGCCAGCGCGGCCTGCATCTGGTTCACCGTGTCGCCGGCGCGGTTCTCTTTGAACACGGAGTTGAGCAGGTCCGCCATCGTGTTGACGTACTCGGCGCGGAACTGCGGGTTCGTCATCAGCCGCCGGAAGATCAGCGTGGACCACGGCGCGTTGAGTCCGGGCCGGCCGGTGGGATTGAGCGCGTAGGAAAGGCTGTTCTCGCCGTAGCCGCCGGTCCACGAATGGCCGTAGCTCAGGTCGGTGTCGAACATCGCCCAACGCCAGCGTCCGTCGTGGCCGGCCGGCGCGTTCGTCTCGGACTGCGCGGTGCGCTTGCGCCAGAAGCGGATGTTGTTGTGCGGCCAGTCGGCGTTCGCGATGTAGATCTCCGTCGCCTGATACGCGATGAAGTTCTGCACATCCATCTGCGTGTTGATCCACGCGTAGTTCGCCGGAGTCGTGACGTCGTTCGTCTCGATGAAGTTGCGGAGGTTGATGTAATGCTGCGTGTCGCCGGGCTGTCCATCGACAAGTGAACCGATGGTCTCACAGATCACGACCTCTTCGCGCGGCACGCCGTAATGGTTTTGGAAGTAGCGCGGGTCGAGCTGCTCGCGCGCGTTGTGAATGCCCCAATACTCGCCGTCGAGAAACACGACCACCGGACGATAGGCAAGCGTGTCCACGATCGTCGGCGCGGCGAGACGATGCGTGAGCGCGTCGCGGAACATCGTTTCGTTCCAGTCATTGCCGGAGTTGGCGAGGCGAAGATTCTCGAAGAGCGCCATCGGCTGGCCGGCGCGATCCTTCAGGCCGGGCCAGAGTTCGTAGGCGATGGCGTCGGTGGGTGCTGCGTCACTGCGGGCCTTGATGCCGAGCGTCTTCTCGCGGAACGAGCGCGACGACTGGCCCTGGATGTCCACGAGCACGTTCTGCGCGAAGCCGGTGGCGCCGCCCGGCTCGAAGTATTCGAAGTGCGCGCGCCGTTCCCAGGCATCGCCGCGCTGCGTGTAGTTCGCCGGCGTGTGACCGGTCAGGTACTCGCCGGGATGGCTGTTCGTGTAGTCGCTGAAAACTTTGCCCAGCACATAAATGCCCGTCGTGTAGCTGAACAGGTCATTGGTCGGAAGCGCGATGGAGATGACGGGCAGCGTGTAGCGCGCGGGCGCATTGCTCCAGACGCAATAGGTGTGCGTCGAGATCGGACTGGGCCAGGCGTTCGCTTGAAACGTCCGCGCGCGAACGACAGTGGATTTGTTCACCAGGCCGTTCGGAGGAAACCAGCCGTCGGTGTGCTGGTTCACCGTGGCGGTGCCGGGAATCATCGAGAGCACGTTTGAGTCAGAGGAGCGGTCGCGGATCAGCAACGGCACATTGTAGAGCGGCGAGTTGGTCGTAGGCTCGGAGCCATCGAGCGTGAAATGGATGCGCGCTTCGGGCGAAGCGGCGAGCGTGAGGTCGAACGCAGCGTCAAGGAAACCGCCGGGCTGCGAAAAAGCCGGCGCGGCGGCAAACGCGTTCAGACCCGGCGCGGTGTTCGAGGCGCCCGGCGTGGGCCGGGCGAAGTAAGCGAAGCTCGCGCTGCCGTCGGGCTGGCGTCCGAACGAATAATCGCGCGGAATGTTTGCGCCCGTCCATTGGTCGACGCGCACGCCGTCCGGTCGCGTAAGGAAGAGCGGTTCGCCCTCGGCACGGAGGGAGAAGTTCGCGTGAAGATTGACGCTGTTCGTGCGGTCCTTGCCCGACGCGAACACGATGACGAATCCGCCCACCGGCACGACGCGCAGAGGAACGATCCATTTGAACGGCTTGAGCTCATCATCGGAAAGTCCGTAGCCGCGCAGGTTGATGGCCTGGCTGCTGCCGTTGAAAATCTCGATCCAATCCGGGTGATTGCCGTCCTCATCCGCCAGTCCGCTGTCGTTGAAGGAAACGACTTCGTTGATGAACACCGGCTGGGCGGAGAGCGGCCGCGTGAACAGGCCGAGTGCAGCCAGAAGCAATCCGGCAAGGAAGAGAGTTTTGCTGAAGGGAAGACGCGTCCTAGACGCCGTAGAGATCGCAGGAAGACGCAATCTCCCCGCCAGGATCGGGGCCAATGACGACACGACAGGCAGCATGAACCTGATGATACGACGGGGCATTCATCGGCGAGATGAACAGGATTCATCCGAACCTGCTACGTCTTCAGTCTCACCAACTAAGACTATTGTCTCACGCTGGTTGAGACCCGGATTCTCCTGTGCTACAAAAGTTCTCATGCGCGCGCTCCGTGAAAGAATCCATCTGCCCGCCGGACAATCGTTCCGGGTGCTCCGATGGTCGCGCGACTTGAGCGAGGTGGAGGTCGTGACGGCGGGCGGGAAGTCGGCGAAGACCGCCGGCGTGGGCGCGCACTGGCATCATCATGTGGAGATGGAGCTGACGCTGCTCACGGCGGGCGGCGGCACGCGCTTCGTCGGTGATCATATCAGCTCTTTCGGCGCAGGAGACCTGGTTTTGCTGGGAGAGAACCTGCCGCATTACTGGCACACGAACGGGAATTCTGCGGGCATCTCGGTGCAATGGCACTTCCCGCCAAGCCATCCGTTCTGGTCGTTTCCCGAGATGCTTTCCTTCGCGCCGCTTTTCCAAAGCGCCGAGCGCGGGCTGCATTTCACCGGGCGCACCGCAGCGGCGGCGACCGTCGTGCTGCACGACATCACGCACATCGACGGCGCCGGACGGCTGGCGCTTCTGCTCCGTCTGCTGACGCTCATGGCCGATGCGCCCGCGCAGGACCGCAGCGTTCTCTCGGCCAGCTCCTTTGTGCTTCCGACCGAATCGCGCTACCAGGAGTCGATCCGCAAGGCGATGCGCCATCTCATCGCACATTTCCGCGAGGAGATAAGGCTGGAGGAAATCCTGCGCATCACGGGCCTGAGCCGTCCGACGTTTGCGCGCCAGTTCAAGCGGCATTCCGGGCGCACCTTCAGCGAGTTCCTCAACCGGCTGCGTCTTCAGGCCGCGTGTCGCGAGCTGGGAGAAAGCCATCGCAGCGTGCTCGACATCGCGCTCGGCTCCGGCTTCACGGAGGTGTCGTTCTTTAACCGCATCTTCCGTCGCGTGCTCAAGTGCAGCCCCACCGAGTACCGGGCGAAGCACGGGAAGGCGTGAAGTCACATGCACAGCGTCCCGCGAACACCGGGGCGGAAAAGCAAATGGCGCAGGCAACCTGCCTGCGCCATTCGTGTTTGAAATGAAACCGAGCGGCTACTTGGCGGCGGGAGCGTTCGTGTCCACGACCGTGGCGACAGGCTTCGCAGCGGCTTCCTTCGCCTTCTTCTCAAGCCTCTCTGACTCGTCCTTCTCGCGGCGAATCTCGGCTGCGGAGCGGTCACCGTATTTTCCATCCGTCAGCTTGTAGAACACGCCGAAGTGATTCAGCAGGCTGGCGAGGAAACACACTGCAATGATCGTAAAGATGAACTTCGGCATCGCGGTCGGCGGCTCGGGATAACGGACGGCGAAGGACGGCTGCGCGCCGGTCGGCAGCGTCGCGAGATCGGTCAGCGCGCCGCCGAAGGGAACATTCATCTTCACTCGACCGTTTACCGCCCAGCCGTTGGCATCCAGGATCGGGCCGAGGTTGCGCTGGCGGAGCTTGAGCCACGCGATGATCATCGAAGGACCGGAGACGAGCAGGAGCAACCCGACGAACGCGAGGCAGACCTGCCAGAAGGGAAGCTGAAGAATGCCGGAGAGGTATCCAACGATCGCCGTGAGCATGGTGCCCACCGCGCCGAAGGCGACGCCCAATGCAGCCACGGTCCCGACATCGACTTTCTTCTGCTCGGGTTTGGCCTTGTCCACGTTGGCGGCAGCAGTGGCGGCGGCCCCGACTTTCGCGTCGGCTGCTGATTCAGCCGCGGCGGCGCGCTTGGCGACTTGTTCTTCGATGAGGCGAACGAGCTTCTTGTACGGCGCCCAGAACGCCTGGCGGATGCTGATCGGGTTCTCGATCACCTTCGTAATCGTCGCATCCCAATCACGGCCCTTGCGGTCGTAGAAAATACCGTTGCGTCCGACCATCAGGAAGTCCGCGTCGCCACCGGTGAACGCGGCGGCAATGATCATCTTCTCGCCAGTCGGACGCGTGCAGTCGCAGTAGGTGAGATAGGTCTTCGCCAGGCCCGCGAGCGCGGCGTGCTTGCCGGCATCGGCCACCGGGACGCAGAGATTGCAGCTGCGTCCATCAAGATAGAGCGTGCCCGCCTGGAAGATCGCCTTGCGCTGACCGGAGTAGAAGTCCTCGAAGGAAACGAAGTTCACGAGGAGCTGCTTCAGGTCGCGGCGGAAACGGATGAGCTTGTCCACGGATGCGATCGAGTTCGACTCCGCTTCGAGCGCCTTGTCCTGGGCGATGAGGCCGGTGATGGTTTCCTTCGCCTTGCCCGCGAGAACTTCGCGGCTGCGCTTGAGGCCGAGCTTCTCGCCGGCGGCTCCGGCTTTGCCAGCCGACCAGGATTCGTAAGCACCGAGCTTGCCCGAGAGCGTCGTCCAGTCGGCTTCCGTGAGAGACGCCTTGTCGCCGAGAATCGGCTGGATGGCCGCAGAGCACAAGGCAGCCATTGCAGCAGCCCAGGCGGGGTTCAGCGAATCCTTGAGCGGAAGCGCCTTGCCGGCCTCGATGCGCGCGAGCGGGAAGCCTGCGACTTCGGAGGCGGTGATGGACAAATCCTTCGCCGCGAGCGCGAGGTATTCGGACTCCTGCCGGTTCAACGCCGCGAGCGCGCGTTGATCAAATGCCGCCAGCCGACAGCGCGAGAAGTAATCGTCCACCTTCGCCTTCACCGCCTTGAACGCCGCTGCGGCTGCCTCGGTCTTGTCGCCCAGCGGGAGGATGGTCGCCGCGTCCGTCTCAGCCTTCTTCCACCAATCAGAAAACGCCGCCGCCTCCGCAAAGAACTGGTCCACCTTGCCCTGCGAGATGCCGGGCCTGCCGCTGCGGTCCGCCTCGCTGCCGAGGCACGCGATGATGTCGGTGATGACCGCCTTCGTCGCATCATCCGGCGCGGATTCAGCGGGCACGATGCCGTCGCCGTTAAACTGCGTCTGGGCGAAAATCTTCGCGGTATCGCCTGCGTCTTCCAACGAGATCGCCGTGGCGTCCTTCTTGCCGAGGTTTGTGAGAATCTGTTTGGCGGACGCGAGGAGCTGCTTGCCTTCCGGCGTCGAGTCGTTGATGGAACTGAGCTCAATCGAGCTGGCGCTGCGCAGCAGATCATCCGGGTTCTTCACCATCGCGCAGGCCCACTTGACCGCCGCGATGATCTCAGGCGCGCGAATGCGTCCGTCCTTGTCCGTGTCGATCAGGTCGAGCGTCTTCGTGTCGAACTCAACGCCGCGGGTCGGGCAGCTCAACGCGGCCCACAGCTTCTGATCGAGCTGGTCGAGATTCGCGAGATCGGCTCCCGATGCGAAGTGAACTTGCTCGAAGCCGCCGGCGCGGAAAAAGCGCCAGGTGTGTGAAGGACGGCGGGCGGACGGATCGGCGCTATTGGCGGACATAGTTGTAATGGTTTCGCTGACAGTTCTTGGATCGCAATGTTCCTCAGGAATCCCAGACCGAGACCCAACGCCGAACATTGACTGCGGCAAGCACAACCAATTTCCAGCGGCTTGCCAAGCGATTATTAGCCCGCGCCGGGCCCCGCAGCCAAAGAACCGCCCTCGAATTTTCCGTCGTGGCGCATTCCGTTCATTCGTGGTTTAACCACCGCAGCGCATCACATGGCATTGCTCGAAATCAAAAATCTCCAGCTCGAATTCGGCTCCGGCCCCGGCGCCGCCCGCGCGGTGGACGGCCTCTCGCTGCGTCTGGAGGCTGGCAAGACCCTCTGCCTCGTCGGCGAGAGCGGCTCCGGCAAAAGCGTCACTGCGCTCTCCATTGCGAAGCTCGTGGCGTGTCCGCCCGCCCGTTACGTCGGCGGTGAGATCCTGCTCGAAGGCCGCGACGTGTTGAAGATGTCTGCACGCGAGCTGCGCGCCATTCGAGGTGGCGTGGTGAGCTACGTCTTTCAGGAACCGGGCGCGTCGTTGAACCCGGTCTTCCGCATCGGCGCGCAGATCAAGGAATCGCTGAAGCTCCATCGTCCGGATGCCGCCACGGATGCTGAAGTCATCCGCCTGCTGAAGCTCGTCGGCATTCCCGCGCCGGAATCGCGGCTCCGAAATTACCCGCACGAAATGTCCGGCGGCATGCAGCAGCGCGTGATGATCGCGATGGCCCTGGCCTCGCAACCGAAGCTGCTCGTGGCCGACGAACCGACGACGGCGCTCGATGTCACCATCCAGGCGCAAATCATCGAACTGTTAGGCGACCTGCGCCGCCAGCTCGGCATGGCCGTGCTGCTCATCACCCACAACCTCGGCATCGTCGGCGATCTCGCGGATGACGTGGCCGTGATGTATGCGGGGCAGATCGTCGAGCACGGTCCGGCGCGCGAGGTTCTCAACCGCCCGTTGCATCCCTACACGCAGGCGTTGATCCAGTCCGTGCCGGAACTCAGCACCGAGGTCCAGCGCCTGACCGCGATTCCCGGCACTGTGCCGTTGCCCGGTGCGTTCCCCAGCGGCTGCCGTTTCCATCCGCGTTGTCCGAAGGCGCAACCCGCCTGTGCAACGCAGGCACCGGAACTCCTGGCGGCTGAGGTCGGGCGCAACGTGCGCTGCCCATACTCAAAATCCGAAATCCGAAATCCGAAATCGGAGTTCGCCTCGTGAACCTTCTCGAAATTCAAAACCTCAAAGTCCACTTCCCGGTTCAGCAGCGCCTGTTCGGCGGCGCGAAGGAATTCGTGCGCGCCGTCGATGACGTGAGCTTCTCCATCGCACCCGGCGAAACCGTGGGGCTGGTCGGCGAGAGCGGTTGCGGCAAGTCCACGCTCGGCCGCGCCGTCATCAAACTCGTCGAGCCGACCGCTGGCCGCATCGTGTTCGAGGGCGAAGACATCGCCGGCTTGAGCGGAGCGGAACTGCGCGCGCGCCGTCACCGGTTCCAGATGATTTTCCAGGACCCGATTGGCTCGCTGGATCCACGATTCATCGTCGCCGACATCATCGGCGAAGCGCTCGACATTCACGGCCTCGCTGCGGACGCCGCCGCGCGCAGCCAGCGCATCGATACCTTGCTCAAGGCGGTCGGTCTTGATCCATCGCACGCGCAGCGCTACCCGCATGAGTTCAGCGGCGGACAGCGCCAGCGCATCGGCATCGCCCGCGCCCTCGCCGTCGAGCCGAAGCTCATCGTCTGCGATGAACCCGTCAGCGCGCTCGACGTCAGCGTGCAGGCGCAGATCGTCAATCTGCTCCAGGACCTTCAGCGCGAGCGCGGCATTGCGTACCTGTTCGTCGCGCACGATCTGGCGGTGGTGAAACACATCAGCCACCGCATCCTCGTGATGTATCTCGGCCGCATCGTCGAAGCGGGCGAAGCCAGGAGCCTCTGTCGTGCGCCGAAACACCCCTACACGCAGGCGCTGCTCTCGGCAGTGCCGGTGGTGAACCCCGACGCGAAGCGCCAGCGCATCGTTCTCACCGGCGACGTGCCTTCGCCCATTCATCCGCCGGGCGGTTGTCCGTTTCATCCTCGCTGTCCCGTCGCCGTGGCGCGCTGCAAAACTGAAGTTCCGCCCCTGCGCGAGCTTGAGCCCGGCCGCCAGGCGGCGTGTCATCTGGCCGGATGAGCGACATCACTCAAATCCTCGACCGCGTCCAGCGCGGCGACTCCAAAGCCGCAGAGGAATTGCTCCCTCTCGTTTATGTAGAGCTCCGCCGTTTGGCGGCGCAGAAGATGGCGAACGAAGCCGCCGGCCACACCCTCCAGCCCACCGCGCTCGTTCACGAAGCCTGGCTGCGGCTGGGTGGCAGCGACACTCCGTCGTTTCAGAATCGCGCCCACTTCTTCGGCGCGGCGGCCGAGGCGATGCGGCGCATCCTCATTGAGCGCGCCCGGCGGCGGATTGCCGCGAAACGAGGCGCGGGTGCCGCAGTCGTGGGCGTGGATGAAATCGAAATCCCTTCGCCGATCGCGGATGACGGCCAGTTGCTAGCCGTGAACGAAGCCTTGGAGAAATTCGCCGCGCTCGATCCGCGCAAGGCCGAGTTGGTGAAGCTGCGTTACTTCGTCGGCATGACCTTCGATGAGGCGGCGACCGCGCTCGGCATCGCCGTGCCCACGGCCAAGCAGTGGTGGGCCTACGCCCGTGCCTGGCTCACGGTCGAGCTGAGGAGTTGAGCGTCGCGCCGAAGGCTGGACAAACCACGAATGGACACGAATCCACACGAATAAGGACAGGCATCCTCAGCCCTTCTGGCCCTTGGGCGGATGCGTGTCCCAGGTGTGGCCCGATTGCGGCTCGACATGGGTGAAACCCGTCCCGGCCGGCGGGCTGGGGATGCGGATGAGGTGCTGGCAGCCGGGGCATTGAATCTGCCGGCCCGCGTGGCACGGGTCGCATTTCAACGGCTGGTCGCAGTGGGAACAGTAGAATTTGAATTCGTTCATAGTCTTCACCTACCTCATGCGCAAACCGGCTGTCAAAAGTATGTGAAAATATGTTAATACTTTCTGCCCGCCGATTGCGCATGTAGAAGCAGATGAACAAAACATCCATGCCATCGCCCCAGGAACGTGAAGCCGCGTTGTTCGCGCTGGCCGCCGAGAAGCCCCTCTCGGAGCGGTCAGCACTTCTTCAGGCCGTTTGCGGGACAGACAGCGCCCTCCGCCAGCGCCTCGAAGCGCTGCTTGCTGCCCACGAACAGCCGGAGGACGCGCTGGCCACGGCAACGCGCGCCGTCAAAGCCACCATCAAACTCGACCTCGCCGACGAACCTCCCGATGAAGCCGTCGGCCAGACGCTTGGGCGCTACAAGCTGCTGGAGCGCGTGGGCGAAGGTGGTTGCGGCGTGGTGTATGTGGCGGAGCAGACTGAACCGGTGCGCCGGCGCGTGGCGCTCAAGGTCATCAAGCTGGGCATGGACACCAAGCAGGTCGTCGCGCGGTTCGAGGCCGAGCGGCAGGCGCTGGCGATGATGGATCATCCGAACATCGCCAAGGTGCTCGATGCGGGCGCGACCGACGTGGGCCGGCCCTTCTTCGTGATGGAACTCGTGCGCGGCATCCGCATCACGGATTACTGCGACCAGGCGCAGCTCTCCACCAAGGACCGGCTCGACCTGTTCATCAAGGTCTGTCACGCCATCCAGCACGCGCATCAGAAGGGCATCATCCACCGCGACATCAAGCCGTCGAACATCCT
>CAMCCU010000003.1 GCA_945872975.1 Pedosphaera parvula Ellin514 | reverse complement strand
CCGACACCATGCGCTCGCGGATGGTCAGCGTCTTCACTGACGCGCTCGCGTCCGCCAAGGTGCCGGTGCTCGACGTGGCGTCGCGCTACTCGGAGCTCGGCGATGCGCTGCTGCCGATCATCAATCCCGCGCTCACCAGCAAGTATGGTCTCGAGATGTCGAGTTTCATCGTCGAGAATGTCTCCGTCCCGCCTGAAGTCGAGGGTGCGATCGACAAGCGTTCCAGCATGGCGGCGGTTGGGAACCTGAACGACTACGTGAAGTTCCAGATGGCCGAGGCGATGGGCAAGGGCGGCGACGGCGGCGGCATGGCGAACACCGCCGCGCAGCTCGGCGCCGGCCTCGCGATGGGCCAGCAGATGATGGCCGCGATGGGTGCCGCGCAAACAACTCCGCCCGCCGGATCGCCGCCGCCATTGCCAGGCGCTGCAACTGCTGGCAGCGGATTGCCCGAACTGCTCAGCCCTGGAGACGTGGCCAATGCCTTGGGCGTGAGTGAAGGCGACGTGCTGGCCTCGCTCACGGACGGCTCACTCAAAGGCAAGAAGATCGGATCGACCTGGCGGATCACGCGGCCGGCGTTGGAGGAGTTTTTGAAGAGCTGACCTGCTGATTGTGGGAATATCATTCCGATGAAATGCCCCGGCTGTGGACAATTGATGCCGTCAGGAAAGATATTGTTAACCGACACGTTGCTCGGGAATCTGGTGTATGGCGGAGGATACCAGAGACTCTTCTTCGTCGCGGATGGAGCCGTCGACAAATTGCCGCTTCTTGATTCGCAATGTTCTGCTCCGTCATTCAAATGTGATGCGTGCGGAGTAGTTGTCTTTCGAAGCGATCGCTCTCGTGCCGCAAGCCGTGAAAGTTGGTATCGCCGCGTTCTGCGAAAACTCCGCTGAGAGACAGGCAAATGTCCTCCGCCACCGCTCAACATAAATTCTCCTGCCCGGCCTGCGGGGCGGAGGCACAGTGGAATCCGGGCAAGCAGCAGCTGGTCTGCCCTTACTGCGGCACGACTTCGCCCGCGCAGATGGAACTGAACGCGAGCGGCGAGGAGGTCATCCGGGAACTCGATCTCGCCACGGCGTTGCGGAGCATTCCGGACGATCAGCGCGGCTGGCAGGCGAAGAAAACTTCCGTGCGCTGCCAGAGCTGCCAGGCCATCTCGGTCTTCGATGCGGAGCGCGTCGGGCAGCGCTGCGATTTCTGTGGTTCCTCCGCGCTCGTGCCGTATGAGGAAATCAAGGAGGCGTTCCGGCCGGAAAGCCTGCTGCCGATGAAGCTGGCCGAGCCGCAGGTGCGCGACGAGATTCGCAAGTGGTATGGCAGCCGGTTCTGGGCGCCGAACAAACTCAAGTCGAAGGCGATGACCGATCAGGTCCACGGCCTTTACATCCCCTACTGGACGTTCGACGCGCAGGTCCACGCGACATGGACGGCCGAGAGTGGTGATTATTATTACGAGACGGAGCACTACACCGACGCGCAGGGCAAACGCCAGTCGCGTCAGGTGCGGAAGGTGCGCTGGTATCGGAGCAGCGGCAGTCTCTCGCATTTCTTCGATGACGAACTGGTGCCGGCGTCGCGCGGCGTGAATTCGGAGTTGCTGCGCAAGGTGGAACCGTTCCCGACGAAGGATCTCGCGCCATACAAAGCGGGCTTTCTCTCCGGATGGGTGGTGGAGCGTTACCAAATCGATCTGCTCGCCGCCGCCAAACACGCGCGCGACCAGATGGATTCCGAACTCCGCTCAATGTGCGCGTCGCAAGTGCCGGGCGACACGCATCGCAACTTGCAGGTGTATCCGAATTACTCGGGCCAGACCTTCAAGCACATCCTCGTGCCGCTCTGGCTGTTGACCTACGCGTTCCGGCGGAAGACGTATCAGGTCGTCATCAACGGCTACACGGGCGCGATTGCGGGCAAGTATCCGCTGAGCTGGGTGAAGATTTTGATCGCGGTCTTGCTCGGGTTGGTGGTCGTGGCGGCGTTGTATTTCATGACACAGAAGTGAATAGTGAGTTTTGGGGCTTTTTGCGGTCCGCGTCTTGTTGGGGTTGTTCGTTAGCGAAGCCGCTCTCTCTTGACCACAGGCCACTCCGTGCGGTCTTATGTTTGAGTCTGCTTTACAGGAGTCGGAGAGTGGTCAATGCCGCGTTTTCCCTCAGCATTAAATGTCTGTATTCGGGGTGGATCGACGTTGGTTGACGTGATGGTTTAACAAGGGCGGAGAAAACCGTTGACACTTGGATGCAACTTTTCTACTTTCTCCCCCCAGTCATTGGGCCGGAAAGAGTAAAAGACCGTGAGCCCTTATTGGTTTTCCGTTTTAAGAAAACCGGGGTTCGTGGTGTTTTGTCGTTTGGTCCGGGCATTTAGTAAAGTCCGGCTTCCGCCCATGTAGCTCAGTTGGCAGAGCACGTCCTTGGTAAGGACGAGGTCATCGGTTCGATCCCGATCATGGGCTCCAGACTGTAAGTAAAAGTTTAAACGAAAAACAACTAAACGAACGCAGGAGATAGCAATGGCAAAAGAGAATTTTCAACGGACGAAACCGCATGTGAACGTCGGAACGATTGGTCACGTTGACCATGGTAAGTCGACACTGACGGCAGCCATCGTGGAAGTGCAGCATCGCAAGGGAATGGCCCCGGCGATCAGCTATGCTGATATCACGAAGGGCGGCACTGTGCGTGACGAGTCCAAGACGGTGACTATCGCGGTCTCGCACGTTGAGTACGAAAGCCCCAATCGTCACTACGCCCACATTGATTGCCCTGGACACGCTGATTATGTGAAAAACATGATCACTGGTGCCGCTCAGATGGACGGTGCGATTCTGGTGGTGAGCGCGGCGGACGGCCCGATGCCTCAGACCCGTGAGCACATCCTGCTCGCTCGTCAGGTCGGTGTGCCGGCCATTGTTGTTTTCCTGAACAAGGTCGATCTCGTGGACGACACCGAACTTCTGGATCTCGTTGACATGGAAATTCGTGACTTGTTGACCAAGTACGGGTTCCCGGGTGAAACGACCCCGATTGTTCGCGGTAGCGCTACGGCGGCTATGGCTGGCAAGCCTGAAGGTGAAAAGGCGATTGCTGACTTGCTTGAGGCGATTGACGCTTTTATTCCGCTGCCTCCGCGCGAAGTCGACAAGCCCTTCTTGATGTGCGTCGAGGACGTCTTTAACATTGAAGGTCGTGGCACAGTGGTTACTGGCCGTGTTGAACGTGGCGTTCTTAACCGCATGGATGAAGTTGAAATCGTTGGTCTCGGCGAGACTCGCAAGACCACTGCAACGGACATCGAAATGTTCCGCAAGTTGCTCGATAACGCTTCAGCCGGCGACAACGTCGGTGTCCTTCTCCGTGGTACGAAGAAGGAAGAGGTTGAGCGTGGAATGGTGCTCGCAAAGCCCGGTTCCATTAAGCCGCACACGAAGTTCAAAGCAGAAGTTTACGTCCTCTCGAAAGATGAGGGTGGTCGTCACACGCCGTTCTTCAACAAGTATCGCCCGCAGTTTTACTTCCGCACGTCTGATGTCACTGGAAACGTGACGTTGCCTGCAGGGGTTGAGATGGTGATGCCTGGTGATAACGTGTCCGTTGAAATTGAAGTGATCGCGTCGGTCGCAATGGAAAAAGGTCAACGCTTCGCCATCCGTGAAGGTGGCCGCACCGTTGGTGCTGGACGTGTTGCTGAAGTCATCGCTTAAGTTCGCTTGCATTTAACAGAGGGTGGAGGCATAAGCTTCCGCCCTCTATTTTGCTCTTGGAAAATCGAGCCAGTGAAATGAAAAACCGCAGTCAGTACGGCGTTAGCTCAATTGGTAGAGTAGCGGTCTCCAAAACCGTTGGTTGTGGGTTCAAGTCCCTCACGCCGTGCCAGCTCGGCCAATCGGCTCCGGTAGCCGGAGGGGTGGCAGAGTGGTCTATCGCGGCGGTCTTGAAAACCGCTTTGGCTTAACGGCCAACGGGGGTTCGAATCCCTCCCCCTCCGCCAAATAAAATGAACAATTATACACAAATCGGAATTTGGGCCGGCGTTTTCGCCGCCGTGTTTCTTGTACTCTGGTTCACGGGCAATCTCGTGAAGCTCCGGAATTACGTGATCGAGACACGCGAGGAATTGCGCAAATGCACCTGGCCCTCTTGGGATGAGCTTCGCGGTTCGACTGTGCTGGTTGTGTTGTCGATTTTTTTGCTCGGGGCATTTACCTACGTGATTGATCAGGTGATCTTTTTTCTGGTGACTCAGATGGTCAAAATTTAAGGGAAATGATCGTCATGCAAAGCCAGTGGTTTGTCATCCATACGTTGTCGGGCCAGGAGCAAAAGGTCAAAGACAGCATTGAAAAGCGTCTCAAGGCCGAGGAGATGGGCGAATACATCAAAGAGGTGTTGGTGCCCATGGAGAAGGTGGCTGAAGTTCGCGGTGGCAAGAAGACTGTCACCACTCGCAAGTTGCACCCTGGCTACGTTTACATCGATGTAATGTTGCTGGATGAGAGCCGCCGGGTACTTGATAAGCCTTGGTATTTCATCCGTGAAACGCCGGGAATCATCGGCTTTGTGGGCGGAGAGCGGCCCATTGCGGTGACCCCTGACGAAATCGCGGTCATCAAGGCGACGGTTTCTGAATCTGAGGATACCGAGCGGCCAAAGGTCAATTTTGAAGTTGGCGAAACAATCAAGATTAACGATGGACCGTTCTTGAATTTCGGCGGAGTGATCGAAGAGATTGAGCCAGACCGCGGCAAGTTGAAAGTTACTGTCAATATCTTTGGGCGAAACACGCCGGTCGAATTGGAGTACTGGCAGGTCGAGAAGGCCTGAGGCTCGTTGTTAGTCGGGTTTTCGTATCGCATTTATCAAGAGTTTTTAAACGAATTTGAGTTATGGCTAAGAAAGTTACTGGACAGATTAAGTTGCAGATCCCCGGTGGTCAGGCGAATCCGGCTCCGCCGGTTGGTCCCGCTCTAGGTCAACAGGGCGTGAACATCATGGCGTTCTGTAAAGAATTCAACGCTGCAACGAAGAACGCCGCCGGCATGGTCATTCCGGTGGTCATCACTGTTTATCAAGACAAGTCCTTTACCTTCATCACCAAGTCCTCTCCGGCTGCCATTCTCCTGAAGAAAGCTGCTGGTATTGCGTCGGGTGCGAAGGCGCCCAACAAGGATAAAGTTGGCAAGGTCACCAGGAAGCAAGTGATGGAGATCGTCAAGATTAAGCTCAACGATATGAATGCGACTAGCGAAGAGGCTGCATTCCGTACCATCTCGGGCACTGCCCGCAGCATGGGAATTGAAGTCCTCGCTTAACAAATACTAAACGCGGGAGAGCTTGCGCTCGTCATTACCGCTCAATAAACATGCCTAGCAAGAGATACAAAAAAGCATTGGAACAAGTGGATTCGACGAAGTCCTATCCCTTGAAGTCCGCCGTCGAAGTTCTGGGAAAGTTCCCAAAAGCCAAGTTCAATGAGACCGTCGATTTGGCGTTCCGCCTTGGAGTGGATCCGAAGCAATCGGACCAAATGGTTCGTGGAACCGTTCCGCTTCCACATGGCAGCGGCAAGACGGTCAAGGTGCTTGTCTTTGCGAAGAGCGGGCCTGCTGCTGATGCAGCCAAGGCTGCTGGGGCTGAGTTTGTCGGCTTTGACGACATGATCAAGAAGTGCGTCGATGGATGGACTGATTTTGATATTGCCATCGCGACCCCGGATGCGATGAGCGAGGTCCGCAAATTGGGCAAGGTTCTCGGACCTCGCGGCTTGATGCCGAATCCCAAGACCGGAACCGTAACCGATGATACGGCCAAGGCGGTCAGAGAGGTGAAGGCTGGACGAGTTGAATTCAAGATCGACAAAGCCGGAAATATTCATGTCCCAGTCGGAAAACTGTCCTTCAATCCTTTGCAACTCGAAGAGAATGCCCGCGCCGTGATCGAGGCAGTTGCCAAGGCGCGCCCTGTCGGTGCCAAGGGTGCATACATGAACAGTTGCACGATTTCCGCCACGATGAGTCCTCCCGTGCGTGTTGACTTGAAGGAATTCGCCGCGATCCAGTAATCCTCTACCTTTTCACTATCATGCGTGCCGAAAAGCAAAATATTTCCGCCGAGTATATCACCCGGCTCAATGCGTCGCCGTACTTCATCGTGGTTGATTACCAGGGTTTGAAGGTCGGTCCAATTACCGAATTGCGGAAGCGCCTGCTCAAAGCGGGGGCCGAATTGCATGTTGTCAAAAACTCGATCTTCCGCATCGCCGCCAAAGAGGCGGGCGTTGCTGATCTGACTGGGGCTTTGGCGGGTCAAATCGCAATCGTCACGGGCAAGCAGGATGTCTCTGCTGCTGCAAAGGCTCTCAAGACCTTCTCATCTGAGTTTGATAAGCCGAAATTGAAGTTCGGCTATCTGAACAACCAGCGGATCGAGAACAAGGAACTTATCATGCTGGCAGACTTGCCCAGCCTCGAAGTCCTTCGTGGAACTCTTTTGGGGATGCTCAACACTCCCGCGACCAGCTTGGTCCGTATTCTCAATACGCCTGCCAGCCAGTTGGCTCGTGTCCTTCAGGCTAAAGCCGACAAGGGCTGACTAATTCCGGCTTCTGGTCGTCGATGAAGGTGCCATCGGTACTCAACCATCGAACGTCAGGTGCCTCATAATTTCCAGCTCGTCTCGTTGGCGGGCAGGACTAACAAACAACAACCAACAATAGAGTGAATCGTCGGTTCGCGGCTGCGAACTCAAATCAACCGAGGCTTCGGTTGGCGACGAGACTGAAAGATAAATATGGCTGATCTCGCCAACATTGTAGAACAACTGAGCAAACTGACCGTGGTTGAAACCGCGGAACTCGTCAAGAAGCTTGAAGAATCTTGGGGCGTTTCCGCCGCAGCTCCGGTCGCCGTCGCGGCCGCTGGTGCTGGTGCAGCTGCTCCGGCAGCAGAAGCCAAGGATTCGTTCGATGTGATTCTTGAATCCGCTCCAGCCGACAAGAAGATCTCCGTGATCAAAGCCGTGCGGGAAGTGAAAGCCGGGCTCGGTTTGGCTGAAGCCAAAGCTCTCGTTGAGGGCGCACCGAAGCCGGTGCTGGAAGGTGCCAACAAAGCTGACTCTGATGCTGCCAAAAAGAAGCTCGAGGAAGCCGGCGCTAAAGTGACGATCAAGTAAGTTTGAATATGTCGGGGCGGTGAGATGTCTCACCGCCCCGCTTAATTCAATCTTCCCTTGCAGCCTGAGTGTCTCGGGGAAGTTGAAAAGCGGCCGGCGAGCCGCTAGACAGTGTAACGCTACGGACACTCACAATAGAGAAAACAATTTTGGATTTTGGCAAGTTTCCCGTGAAAGCGGGGCGCTTGCCTGCTGTCGTTTCAGATAATTAACGGTCTGGCGAGTGCCAGCCAAACTCGAAAAGAAAATGCCATCGCGAGCCAACGAACGTATTAACTTCGGGAAAATCAAAGAGATCATTGCTCCGCCGAATCTCATTGAATTGCAGACCAATTCCTATGTGGAGTTTCTGCAGCTTGAAATCTCACCGGCCAAGCGCAAAAATGTCGGGCTCCAGGCGGTCTTCAAGGAGGTCTTTCCGATCGAGAGTTACGATGGCAAGGTCGTGTTGGACTATCACAGCTACGACATCGGGGAACCGAAGAGCGACTGGCTGGAATGCTTGCGCGAAGGCATTACCTTCGGCGCGCCGCTCTACGTCACCTTTTTGCTGAAAGAAGAGAAGGCAACCAAGGAGGAAAAGGTATTCATGGGCGAGCTTCCGCTGATGACACCGCAGGGGACCTTCGTCATCAACGGGGCTGAGCGCGTCATCGTTAGCCAGCTTCACCGCTCACCTGGTTTGGCGTTTGAAGCCACTCAACATCCTAACGGTAAAATGCTCCATAGCTTCCGCATCATTCCTGATCGCGGTTCGTGGTATGAGGCGCAATTTGACACCAGCGACTTGCTTTACGTCTATCTGGATCGCAAAAAACGCCGTCGGAAATTCCTGACCACGACATTTTTCCGGGCGCTCAACTTCCTCGAATCTGACGACAAGAAGAAGGGCACCGGTTCTGATGCGGATATTCTCAAGATGTTCTATGACATTGAAGAGTTGACCGTCAAAGAGGCCGAGAAGCTGGAGGACATCGGCAACAAGGTTTTGATTGAGGATGCGATTGACCCGGACAAGGGCGTCGTCATGGCGCGCGCCTTCGAACCCCTTTCCAAGGCGGTCGTGAAGCAGATCGCCGAGCTGGGCGTCAGCAAGATCAAGGTCGTCGATACGACTGTGGATGACGGGATCATCATCAAGTGCATGAAGAAGGATCCCACCAAGGACGAGGAGGAGGCGCTGAAAGATATCTATCGTCGCCTCCGCCCTGGGGATCCGCCGACTGCTGCGAACGCGCGTGCGCTCATCAAACGCCTCTTCTTCGATCCGAAGCGTTATGATTTGGGCCGTGTCGGTCGCTACAAGATCAAGCAGAAGCTCGGTCATGATGATAAGAATGATTCACGCATTCTGACCAAGCTGGACTTGATCGCTGCAACCAAATATCTCCTGCGCCTCAAGAAGGGCGAGGGATCGCTGGATGACATTGATCACTTGGGCAGCCGCCGCATTCGTACTGTTGGCGAATTGCTCGCCAACCAGTGTCGCGTCGGTCTGGCGCGGACGGAGCGCCTGGTAAAAGAGCGCATGACGCTCTTCGATCAGGGTCTCGAGACGATGACCCCGCAGAAACTGATCAACCCGAAGGCGTTGAGCGCGGTCATTCGTGACTTCTTTGGTCGGAGCCAACTGAGCCAGTTCATGGATCAGATTAATCCGCTCGCTGAATTAACCCACAAACGCCGCTTGTCGGCGCTCGGGCCTGGCGGTCTCTCACGAGATCGTGCCGGCTTCGAAGTGCGTGACGTTCACCCGTCTCACTACGGTCGTATTTGTCCGGTGGAAACTCCGGAAGGTCCAAACATCGGACTCATTGCCTCGCTGGCGACGTTCGCCCGCGTCAATGATTTCGGCTTCCTCGAAACTCCCTACCGCAAAGCGGAGAAGGGACGAGTCACGAATCACATTGATTACCTGACCGCTGACCGCGAAGAGCAATACATCGTCGCCCAGGCCAACGCGCCCATCGACGAGAAGGGTTATTTCACGACCAAGACCGTGACCTGCCGGGCAAAGACCGACTTCGTTGATGTCGAGCCGGAGAAGGTGAACTACATGGACGTTTCGCCGAAGCAGCTCGTGTCAGTCGCTGCCTCGCTGATTCCGTTCCTGGAGCATGACGACGCGAACCGCGCGCTGATGGGTTCGAACATGCAACGCCAGGCTGTGCCGTTGCTGATCACCGAAGCCCCGTTTGTGGCGACCGGTCTTGAGGAGCGCGTTGCCCGGGATTCCCGTGCTGTGCTTGTTGCTGAAGAGGCTGGCAAGGTCGCTTCAGTCACCGGCAATCAGATTATCATCACGGAGAAGGGCGATCTCCCCGAAGGCAAAAAGAAGATCAAGCACGATCCCGCCAACGGCGTCCATGTCTATCAAGTGCGCAAGTTTATGCGCTCGAATGCCGCGACGTGCATCAACCAGAAGATTCTGGTCGAGAAGGGTGACACGATCAAAAAGGGCCAGGTCATTGCTGACGGACCTTGTACGCAAGGCGGGGAGCTCGCGCTCGGACGCAACGTTCTCTGCGCGTTCATGCCTTGGAACGGATACAACTTCGAGGACGCGATCCTTATCAGTGAACGCATCGTGAAGGATGATATTTTCACGAGCATTCACATCGACGAGTTTGAAGTGGGCGCACGCGACACGAAGCTCGGGCCTGAAGAAATCACCCGCGACATCCCCAACTTGGGCGATGAAGCGTTGAAGAACCTTGGCTCGGATGGCGTCATCCGCGTTGGTGCAGAAGTGAAGCCTGGTGACATCCTGGTCGGCAAAATTACTCCGAAGTCCGAGACTGAACTCGCACCGGAAGAACGTTTGTTGCGCGCCATCTTCGGTGAGAAGGCGGCGGATGTGAAAGACACTTCACTGAAGGTTCCATCAGGAACCTACGGCATCGTCATGGACGTCAAGGTTTCCTCGAAGAAGGAACGCGATATCCGCGAGGAAAAAGTCCCGGTCACCTCAGACGTCAAGAAGGCGTCGAAGCAGGTGCAGGAAGAATACAAGTCGAAGATGGACGAGCTGCGCGAGCAGTTGACTGAGGCGCTCTCGAACATCCTTCTCGGTGAGAAGATCCCGCTCGACGTGGTGAACAGCGAGACCGGCGAGATTATCATCCCCGCGAACCGGAAGATCACCAAGACGCTGCTGCGCAAATTGGCCCAGGTGTATGATCGCATCGAGATCGACCCGTCGCCGATTCGCAACAAAATCAACGAGATCATCGGGCAGTTTAAGAAAAAGTTCGACGAGCTTCAGATGCAGCACGACCAGGAGGTCGAACGCGCTGAAGCCGGTGACGAAGTTGACATCGGGATCATCAAGCAGGTCAAAGTGTACATCGCCTCGAAGCGCAAGCTCTCGGTCGGTGACAAGATGGCCGGACGCCACGGTAACAAGGGCGTTGTCGCGAAGATTATCGCCGAGGAAGACCTTCCATTCCTCGAGGATGGAACTCCGGTTGACATCGTGCTTAACCCGCTGGGCGTCCCTTCGCGTATGAACGTCGGGCAGGTGCTGGAGACGCATTTGGGCTGGGCGGCGAAACTGCTCGGCTTGAAATTTGCCACGCCTGTCTTCGATGGCATGAAGGAAAAGGACATTCGCGGCTACCTCAAGGAGGCCAAGCTGCCGGAGCATGCCAAGGTCAAGTTGACCGACGGGCGCTCGGGCGAACAGTTCGACCAGGAGATTGTCGTCGGCTACATCTACATGATGAAGCTGGGTCACTTGGTCGCGGACAAGATTCATGCCCGCGCTGTCGGGCCTTATTCGCTCGTCACCCAGCAGCCGCTGGGGGGCAAGGCGCAGTACGGCGGTCAGCGTTTCGGCGAAATGGAAGTGTGGGCGATGGAAGCCTACGGTGCGGCTTACACGCTGCAGGAACTTCTGACCGTGAAGTCGGACGACGTTCAAGGCCGAACGCGCATCTACGAGAGCATCGTCAAGGGTGACAATTGCCTCGAAGCTGGAATCCCGGAATCCTTCAACGTGCTGGTGAAGGAAATGCAGTCCCTCGGAATGGATGTAACCGTAGGTTACACCAACCCGGCGGACCAACCGGCGACACCGCAGACCGCACTGGCAAATCTCGGTAACTAATTCTCAGCGGATAAAAATCCTCGTTGAACCTATGATCAACACTAAAGAATCCACTCGCGAATTGCTCGGCCTCGACAAGGTCAACCAGGTTGACCACGTGGCGATTTCCGTCGCGTCCCCAGAGTCCATCCGCTCCTGGTCCAAGGGTGAAATCAAGAACCCGGAGACCATCAACTACCGCACGTTCAAGCCTGAGAAGGGCGGTCTCTTCTGCGAGCGCATCTTCGGTCCCGTCAAGGACTGGGAATGCTCGTGCGGAAAGTACAAGCGCATCAAGCATCGCGGCGTCGTCTGCGATCGTTGCGGTGTCGAGGTGACCCTGGCACGCGTTCGTCGCGAGCGCATGGGCCACATCGAACTGGCGGTGCCGGTGTCGCACATCTGGTTCTTCAAGTGCATGCCGTCCCGCATCGGCCTGGTGGTGGACGTCACGGCGCGAAATCTCGAGCGCGTGATCTATTACGAGGATTATCTGGTGATCGATCCGGGCTCCACTCCGCTCAAGCTTCATCAACTGCTCAGCGAACACGAATACCGTGAAGCGCGTGAGACCTACGGCGCGGACGCCTTCATCGCCAAGATGGGCGCTGAAGCTGTGCGTGATGCCCTCGCCCGGGTTGACTTGCCGAAGGCGGTCGCAGAACTCGAGATCGGGATGACGGAAACGAAGAGCAAACAGATTCGCAAAAAGATTTCCAAGCGCATCAAGCTCCTTTCTGCCTTTCATGCCAACAAGGTTCGTCCGGAATGGATGATCCTGACGGTGCTGCCGGTGATTCCGCCGGATCTGCGTCCGCTCGTTCCGCTGGAAGGCGGACGTTTCGCGACATCAGACTTGAACGATCTGTATCGCCGCGTCATCAACCGCAACAATCGGTTGAAGAACCTGCTCCAGCTCAAGACGCCGGAAGTCATCATCCGCAACGAGAAGCGCATGCTTCAAGAAGCGGTGGACGCGCTCTTCGACAACGGCCGTCACGGTCGTGCGGTCACCGGCGCGGGAAATCGCTCGCTGAAATCGCTGTCTGACATGCTCAAGGGCAAGTCCGGCCGCTTCCGTCAGAACCTTCTCGGCAAACGCGTCGATTACTCCGGCCGTTCCGTGATCGTCATCGGCCCCGAGCTCAAGCTCAACCAGTGCGGTCTTCCGAAGAAGATGGCGCTCGTGCTGTTTGAACCGTTCATCATTCGACGTTTGAAGGAACTCGGCTACGTGCATACCGTGCGCAGTGCCAAGAAGATGATCGAACGTCAGTCGCCAGAAGTGTGGGACATCTTGGAAGAGGTGACCAAGGGCCATCCGGTCCTCTTAAACCGCGCTCCGACTTTGCACCGCCTCTCGATCCAGGCATTTGAACCGTTGCTGATCGAGGGTGAGGCGATTCGCATTCACCCGCTGGTCTGCACGGCTTACAACGCAGATTTCGACGGTGACCAGATGGCTGTGCATGTGCCGCTGTCGGTCGAGGCGCAGATGGAAACGCGCCTGCTAATGATGGCACCGCTGAACATTTTCAGCCCGTCGAGCGGCAAGCCGATCATGACGCCGACGCAGGACATCACACTCGGCTGTTACTACCTGACGGCCGAGCCTCGCACGATTGGCCACAAGAAGCCTGATCGCCTGATGCTGTTCGGTTCCAAGCAGGAAGTATTGTTCGCCCATGCGGACGGTGCGCTTCGCACTCACGACCGGATCATTCTCGCGAACCCGGATCTGGGAAAAAAGACCGATTTCGGTTCGATGGACAAGAAAACTATCGAAACCACGGTTGGCCGCGTCATTTTCAGCGAAATCTGGCCTGAAGAGATGGGCTTCCCGAACATTGTCGTCGGCAAGGCGCAGCTCGGAAACCTGATCTGGAAATGCTACAAGATTTGTGGCCAGGAAAAGACGGTCATCACGCTCGACAAGCTCAAGGAACTTGGCTTCCGCGAAGCGACTCAGGCGGGCGTCTCCATCGGTATCGATGACATGATCATCCCGAAGGAGAAGAGCCACGAGATCGAGATGGCCCAGAAGCAAATCGCTGAGGTTGAGAAACAGCATCGCAAGGGTGTCATCACTTCTGGCGAGCGCTACAACAAGATCGTCGATATCTGGACGCATTGCACAGACCAGATTTCAGGCGTCATGCTGCGCACGTTTGACCAAAACCAGGGCAAGCGGGAATACAACCCGATCAGTTTGATGGTGGACTCTGGTGCGCGTGGTAACAAGCAACAGGTTCGTCAGCTTGCTGGTTTGCGCGGGCTGATGGCCAAGCCCAGCGGTGAGATCATTGAGAAGCCGATTCTTTCGAACTTCCGCGAGGGTCTGACGGTGCTCGAATACTTCATTTCGACTCACGGTGCCCGTAAGGGTCTGGCTGACACGGCGCTCAAAACCGCTGACTCGGGATACATGACCCGCAAGCTGGTCGATGTGTCGCAGGACGTGATCATCCGCGAGGAAGATTGCGGAACCTCCAACGGCATCTGGGTGCAGGCGGTCTACGAGGGCGAGGATGAAACGGTGAAGCTCAGCGAACGGTTGGTCGGGCGCTGCTCTTGCGACGACGTTCGCGACCCGCTTAATCCCAAGACGTTCCTGGCGCGAGCCAACGACGAGCTTGATGAGATCAAGTCGAAGGCCATCGAGGTTGCCGGCATCGAGAAGGTCAAGATCCGCTCAGTGCTGACTTGCGAAAGCAAGAAGGGCATTTGCAAAAACTGTTACGGACGCAATCTCGCGACCGGTGGCATGATCAAGCTGGGGGAAGCGGTTGGCATCATCGCGGCGCAGTCCATCGGCGAACCGGGGACGCAGCTCACGATGCGCACGTTCCACACGGGTGGCGTCGCGGCCGGCCAGTTCAAGCAGCCCATGATCAAGCCGAAACATGACGGCGTGGTGCGTTACAACGAGATTCGCTGTGTCGAACTCGAGGACGGAAACAACATCGTTCTCAACAAGAACGGATCCATCAGCATCAATTCTGAAGATGGCAGAGAGCTGGAAACCCACAACATCGTGATCGGTTCCGTCATCTCGGTGGCCAACGGTGAGAAGGTCAAGAAGGGCGACATGCTCGTTCAGTGGGATCCTTACAACGTTCCGATTCTCTCGGAAAAGGCGGGTAAGGTAAAATTCCACGACATCATTGATGGTGTCACGATGCGTCAGGAATTGGATCAGGCGACCGGTCAGGAGACAATCTTGATCATCGAACACAAGGAGGATTTGCATCCGCAAATCATCATCTTTGATGATCACAATGAGCCTGTGGCCAGTTATCCGATTCCGTCGGGCGCTCACGTCGTTGTTGATGAGGGTGACAAGATCGTCGCTGGCACATTGATGGCGAAAACACCGCGTAAGAGCTCGAAGACGAAGGATATCACCGGAGGTCTTCCACGCGTGGCCGAGCTTTTCGAAGCGCGCCACCCGAAGGATGCATCCGAAATCTCCAAGATCGACGGTGTGGTGGACTTCGGCCCGAGCGTTCGTGGCAAGCGCTGCATTGTCATCAAGGACGCGCAGACTGGCACGGAAGAGGAGCACCTCATTCCGATCGGCAAGCACGTCATTGTCTTCAAGGGAGACTTCGTCAAGAAGGGGCAGCAGCTCACGGAAGGCCCGATCGATCCCCATGAAATTCTGGACATCTCCGGCCCGCAGGAATTGCAGGAACATTTGGTTAACGAAGTGCAGGAAGTTTATCGTCTCCAAGGTGTGACGATCAACGACAAGCATATCGAAATCATCGTTCGCCAGATGTTGCGCAAGATTCGGATTACTGAACCTGGCGACACAATCTTCCTCTGGGGTGAGCAGATCGATAAGATCGAGTTCGATAAAGAAAACCAACGTGTTGAGAAGATGGGTGGCAAGCCTGCAGAGGCACAGCCAGTGCTGCTTGGCATCACGAAGGCATCTTTGGAAACGGAATCATTCCTCAGTGCTGCGAGCTTCCAGGACACGACTCGTGTCCTGACGGAGGCGGCGACGTTAAGCCGGGTGGACTATCTCCGCGGCTTCAAGGAAAACGTTATCATGGGCCACATCATTCCGGCGGGAACAGGCTTTGGAAATCACCTCAAGGTGAGATTGAAGCCGCTGGTTCAGGTCGAAGAAGATTTGATCGCGGAAGATGTCTCTCCGCTTGCTGAAGAGCCTGTGGCTGGCTGATCAGTGTCCGGAGAAATGAGCAAATATTTGTTGCAACCAAAAATCTAACTGCTAATAATCCGCGCTCCGTTTAAATAAGTTTCCGAACGCGGAGCCAATTCATAAAGTAATGCCGACTATCAATCAACTCGTCCGGAAAGGCCGCACGAAGATTCGAACAAAATCGAAATCTCCGGCCTTGGAGAATTCGCCATTTCGCCGCGGCGTCTGCTTGCAGGTGATGACGCGCACGCCGAAGAAACCGAACTCCGCGATGCGCAAGGTGGCCAAGGTCCGCTTGACCAATGGCTTTGAAGTGATCGCCTACATTCCGGATGAAGGCCACAACCTGCAGGAGCACTCTATTGTCCTTGTTCGCGGTGGTCGCGTTAAGGATCTTCCGGGTGTCCGTTATCACATTGTTCGCGGAGCCCTCGATGCCGCTGGTGTTGAAAAACGCCGGGTCAGCCGCTCCAAGTATGGAGTGAAACGGCCGAAAGCAGCCAAGAAGGTCTAGGTAACCGTTCCTTTAACCGTTAATACGATCCCCCGACTCTCATGTCACGACGCCGTCAAGCTAGCAAAAGGCCATTGGCCGAAGATCCGAAGTACCGCAGCACCTTGGTCACGCGGTTGGTCAACACTGTCATGTGCAGTGGCAAGAAGAACACCGCTGAACGAATTGTTTACGGTGCATTCAACCAGCTTTCCGAGACGAACGCTGGTGCAAACCCGCTGGACATTCTCCAGCGAGCCGTTGACAACGCCAAGCCCCGCCTTGAAGTGAAGGCTCGCCGTGTGGGTGGTGCTACTTATCAGATTCCTCTTGAAGTAACTTCCGACCGTCAAGCTTCGCTGGCGCTTCGCTGGCTGGTGGACTTTGCGGACAGTCGCAAGGGTATTCCGATGATGAAGGCGCTCGCCGCTGAAATCATGGAAGCGTATCAGGGCCAAGGTAACGCGATTCGCAAGAGGGACGAGGTCCACAAGATGGCTCAGGCAAACAAAGCGTTCGCTCATTTTCGTTGGTAATATAACAGTTTTTGACGCCCCGTATGCGGAAACGCTCGGGGCGTTTCTTTTGTAACAATCCGTCGCAACCAGCCATGCAAGAAAAGTCGCCTAATTCCCCAAACCGGCAGTATACGCTGGAGCAGACCCGCAATATTGGTATCGCCGCGCACATTGATGCCGGCAAGACCACGACCACCGAGCGAATCCTATTTTACACTGGTCTCATTCATAAGATCGGTGACGTAGATGACGGCAACACGGTCACCGACTGGATGGAGCAGGAAAAGGAGCGTGGCATCACCATTACCTCCGCCGCTGTGACCTGCTTCTGGACGCAGAAATGCGCCAAGCCGGGTGAAGACCAGATTTACAAGGCGTTCAAGGACGTGGCGCATCGCATCAACATCATTGATACGCCGGGTCACGTGGATTTCACCGCCGAAGTTGAGCGTTCCATGCGCGTGCTGGACGGCGCGGTCGCTGTCTTCTGTGGTGTTGCCGGCGTCCAGCCACAGTCTGAAACAGTCTGGCGACAGGCGACCAAATACAAAGTTCCGCGCATCGCGTTCGTGAACAAGATGGACCGCACTGGCGCAAATTTTGCGAACGCGCTGAATGACATGCGCACCAAGTTGCGCGCGTATGCCATCCCGATTTTCCTGCCCCTCGGCGAAGGTCCGACTGAAGCCGAAGGCAAGGCCGTTACTGGCGGCTTTGAGGGCGTGATTGACGTGGTCAACCAAAAGATAATCTTCTGGGGGCCAACCGAGGCCAATGAAGGGTTGAATTACGAAATCAAAGACATTCCCGCCGAACTTCAGGAGCGCGCGCAGGCTGCGCTCACGGAATTGATTGATGCCGTCTCCAACAAGGACGATGCCATCGCAGAGATGGTGCTCGAAGAAAAGCGTATTGACGCGCCCACGCTCAAAGCCGCCATCCGCCGCCTCACCTGCAAGATCGAATTGGTTCCGGTTCTCTGCGGTTCGGCCTTCAAGAAAAAAGGTGTGCAAGTCCTGGTGGACGCGGTGGTGGATTACCTGCCCGGCCCGCTCGACGTTCCCAGCGCGGAAGGTCACGAACTCGGCACGGAAGTCGTCGTCCAAGTTCCAACAACCGATCAGGCGCAGTTCTGCTCACTCGCGTTCAAGCTTTGGACCGATCCCTTCGCAGGCAAGCTAGTGTTCTTCCGCGTTTACTCCGGCCAACTCAAAAAGGGTGACAATATTTACAACCCGCGCACACGCAAGCGCGAACGCGTCAGCCGCCTGATGGTCATTCAAGGCAGCGAACGCAAGGACATCAACGAGGTGTACGCCGGCGATATCGCCGCGCTCGTCGGTCTGCGCAACATCACTACTGGCGACACTCTGTGCAACGAAGATTTCGACGTGACGCTCGAACCGCCGACGTTCCCGGAGCCGGTCATCAGCATGGCCGTCGAGCCGAAGACCAAGCAGGATCGCGACAAGATGTCCGAAGGCTTGCAACGCCTCGCGGAAGAAGATCCGACGTTTCGCTGCTTCACCAACGAGGAAACGGGGCAGTTGATCATCGCTGGAATGGGTGAGCTTCACCTTGAAATCATCATCGACCGGCTCAAGCGCGAGTTCAAAGTCGAAGCGAACGTTGGTGCTCCGCAGATCGCGTATCGGGAAACGATCACGAAGGATGCTGACGGCGAGGGCAAGTTCATTCGCCAATCTGGTGGTCGTGGTCAGTACGGTCACGCGTGCATCACGATTCAACCCAATGAAAAGGGCAAAGGTATCGAGGTTATCAACAAGGTTGTTGGCGGTGCGATCCCGAAGGAATATGTGCCGGCGGTCATCGATGGTATTGAAGAAGCCATTCGCAGCGGCGTGTATGCGGGTTACCAGATGATTGACGTCAAGGCGCAGGTCGTTGACGGCTCGTTCCACGAAGTCGATTCCAACGAGCTCGCGTTCAAGATGGCTGGCATCTTTGCCTTCAAAGAAGCGGTCAAGAAAGCTGGTCCAATCATTCTCGAGCCGATCATGAAGGTTGAAGTGACGACGCCCGACGAGTATCAGGGCGATCTCCTTGGTGATATCAATCGCCGCCGCGGCACCATCATCGGCATCGACGCCAAGAACGGGCAGACAATTCTCAACGCGCAAGTGCCGTTGGCGGAATTGTTCGGCTACGCCACCGCCATCCGCTCCCTTTCCAAGGGCCGCGCCTCGTACTCCATGGAGCCGCTGAACTTCGCGCAAGTGCCGAGCTCAGTGGAGAAGACCATCCTGGACGTTGCGGCGAAGCGCCCTGCAGCGCGAACTTAACTGAACGTCCCCACTGGGACTTTATCAAAGAGCAACTGAAGCGATTCAGTTGCTCTTTTTTCGTTCCCATCGGGCGGGGGTTCTTCACGAGACCGAACGCCACGGCGCAACGCAGGTGGCTGCGATCCCTCTTTACAGGTGGAAACAGGATTTCTAGTCTCACGAAGTTCATCTTTCCTAGCGCACATGCGACCGAAACTAACGCAAATAATTGGTTGAAGGTATGAGGACTCTTCTTGCTGTTCTCCTCGTGATTGGTCTGGCGGCTGTTCCGGGTCGTGCCCAGCAGTTTCGCATTGCCACCTGGCAGGTGGCCGATGTGCTGATGCCGAAGTCCACCAATGTCGCTGCGGCGGTCGAACCGGCACGCATCGCGGAGATTGCCAATACCCTCAGCTCTGCAGACGCGGACGCGATCATCCTGTACGGAATCACGGACGGCCAGGTGCTCAAGCGAATCGCCGAGAGCATGAAGCCGAAGAAGTATTCCGTGGGCATTCATTCCGTCTTTCGCCAGAACGGTAACCGTGGACCGGTGGTGGGCCAGCCTTTTGGCATCCTGACGCGGCGCGATAAGATGACCGCGAAGAACATTGAGTGGAATGTCACGGGCCGCATCGAAATGCCGGGCGGATTCACCTTTGCCACGATGCGTCACGGGAACGGGGCCGTGTGCCTCTACGTGGCCAATATGCCGGGCAGCCTGACCAATGGAGTGGGATCGGCAGATGGCGGTTACTTCAGCCGTAAGCGGAACTATGCGGCGGAGTTTCTCACGCATCACGCGACGTGGATGGCCGCCACTTACACGAACCAGCCGTTTGCAACTTACCTGACCGGTGACATCAATCTTGTCTCCAAGAAACCGGTGAAAGACGACTGTGCACCGTTGTTGGAGAAGGCGGGTTTCCGACCAGTACTCGTCGGTGTGGCGCAGGACACCACGCCGTTCGCCGTCACCAACGGCCCGCTCTTCAGCCGTGTCTTCGATCCCGTATTCACGCGCAACGTCGATTTTATGGCGACGCGGCAGGTAGCTGTTCCCGCCCCTGACCAGCCGCTGGTGATTTGCGAAATCACGCTCAAGCCGTCGGGCTCCGCTTCGGTGGCCAAGCCCGCGCGCCTTCTGGCTCCCAAGCCGAAGCCGGAGCCGATCGAGGAACTGCCGCCGGTGGCACCCGTGCCAGCTCCAGCTCCGGTTCAGGTTGCGGCGACACCGACGCCAGTTCCCGTTGCGCCTCTCGTCCCATCACCGCTTCCAGCTCCGGTTCAAGCGAAGACGAATGTGGTCTCAACCGATGCGGCGAGCCCGGTTTTGGCGGGCCGCGCCTTATCGATTCAACCTTGGTTCTGGCCGGTCGTGGCTGGCGGTGCGCTTGGGTTGATTGCTGTGATCGTTCTCAACGCTCGTGCTGCGAAGCGCCGCCCTACGGCCATTGCCTTGGGTCGGCCGATGTTTGTCGAGATGAGCTCTTCGCCGCGTTCGTCGCGGACGATGGCGGAGTCTGCCCGTGGCGCAGTGTTGTCTGAGCCGACCACCGCCACTGACAATGCGCATAATGGCGTGTGGCAAACTCCCTCGGTTCGACTTGGGACGCCTGAGTCAGGGCCGTCGAAGGACGTCCGTGCGGGTTTGGTGCCGCACCTGCGCCAGCTCATGCGTGAGAAGCTTTTCCTGTGGCTCAGCAATCAGCGCAGCCAGCTCATCGATTCTCACGAGACCGGGACGGCGCAGGTTCTCGGCCTGGAGGAGCGGTTGGGGAAGATACGCGATCAGTTTCAGGATCGGATGATTGCGCAAGAGCAGCGCATCGCTGAGATGGATCGGGAATTACAAGAGAAGGAGAAATTGCTGAACGAGTCCCTGAAGGCCAAGCCCCAGAACGGCGATTCGACCAAGTTTAGTTGAGCTTTCTCGCCAAGTGCCCGCTCAATACGTCAGCAAATCAAGCAGGTGCAGTCCGTTGTTCCCCAATTCCCACCGGGCACCTTTTTGATTCACCAGCTTGCGGCAAGGATGCTTTTGCTTTTCCGCTTCGTTCACCGAGAGAAGCTGGTATTTCGCCTTCGTTTTAATCTCTGACGCCGCGCGGGGGATTAGTTCCATCGGCAGCCCGTTGAAGTTCAGCGCGAGCTCGTAGCCTGCGATGCCTTCCTTCTGCGCCACTGGATTGGATTTCACGAACATCGGGTAACGCCGGGCCCACGGGAAGTTGCTGTCGCGCACGATGACGCGGCAAAGCTCCGGCTGGCTCCGGATGAACTCCACGAGGCTGAACCTTGCGCCAAGCCTCTGCTGTTCCAGCAAGACCTTCCACGGATCGATCCCGATCAGGTTCTGGCCGTTCCAGCCGCCGTGATCATTGCGCTGGCCGGGAAATGTTTTTCGATACCAGTCGGGGAAGCGTTCGTTCACCACGAGATCGAGCTCGAAGTGGACGTGCGCACGGTCTTTGCTGATGCCCTGCCCGGTGTTTGACGTGCGGCCCATGACGGCAATCGTCTCGCCGGCTTTCACTGTGTCGCCGTGCTTGAGGCTGGTGCGGATCTCCCGCAGGTGCGCGTAGAGCGAATAGACTTCCACGCCCTCAATCGAGTGGCGAAGGATGAGGTAATTCCCGTAGTTCGAGAGCGACGGACGCTTGTTGATGTAGGCCACGGTGCCGTCGGCGGTGGCAAGGATCGGGTCGGTCGGTTCGCCGCGCTTGTCGCGTGCGAGGCAGCGGATATCGAGACCTTCGTGCAATTGCCAGCCATCCGTGCGGACACAGCCGAAGGTGCCGCTCATCCAGGGTTTGCCCACGGTGCCGACGAAATAGCGTTCTTCTCCGCCAGTTTCCAGGATAGCCCGGTTCGCGGTGGGCAGGAGGAAGGGCTGGGCGGTGGCGGGTGCAAGAGGAAGGAGGAGCACCAGGAAGCACCCAATGTTCAATGCCCAATGACCGAGGGTTCTCATCGGAGAAATAGCGAGCCGGGTTGGAGAATGTTCTTCCCGCCCGAACCTTGTGAATTGGTTATTGGTCATTTGAGATGTGGTTCAAAGTCCATCTGCCGGTTACTTCCGTCCTTTACGCACGAGTTCGGCGACACGATTCAGTCCGCTGACGATGCGCACCGCCTCTTCGCGCGAAGTATCGGGCGTGAAGACGAGCAATCCATCGCCGAGCCGTTGCGTGATCACGGGGGCAGCGATCCAGCGCAATTGGCCGAACTCAGCGGAAATGGCCATGTGTTTTCCCTTCGATCCCGTGGTGTATTGCTCCAGCAGCATGCTGCCTTGCTTGTCGTATTGCACCGAGATGGAAAAACCGCCCAGCACCTCGACGACGGCGGCTTTCTCGATCTGGAATTCCGTCAGGAACGGGATTTTCTGCACGTTCAACTCGAATGGACTTTGCCGGCCGACGGTTATCGGGCCATTGCTCTCGGAGCCGTCGGGATTCACCTCGAGGTACAAGCGCAACGAGGCTTCGTCCTTCTTGGTGTATTTGTTCGGGTCTTTCGGCTTGCTGGATTTGCAACCGCCGCCGAGACCGATCGCCAGAGCCAGCAACAAATAGGTATTGAACCGCAAAACTCGAATCATCATAGTCTCGCTCAAGCATCCGAATCGGATTCATAATGTAAAGAGACTTATGGGACAACAAAGTAACAAGACTCAGAAACGTCAACGCGCCAACGCCTACATGAAGCGCAAAAAAGAAGCCGCGAAAGTAAAGCCGGCCGCGAAGAAGAAGACCAAGGCGTAACCTGCGCCCTCTTTCACTCTTGCCACCCGAACTCCGGGTGGTTTTTTCTTTTCTGCCGGGGCTGGTTCGCGTTTAGTCGCCCCTGATTTTGGCCTGTGGCATCAGGCCGTTGATTACACCTCACGCAACACGAATTACTGACTCATGAAAATCGTCCTCGCATACTCCGGCGGCCTCGATACCTCCGTCCTCCTCTCCTGGATCAAAGACACCTACGGCAATGCCGAGATGATCTGCTTCTGCGCCAACATCGGCCAGGAAGATGAACTCAAGGGTCTCAACGCCAAGGCCAAGAAGACCGGCGCGTCGAAGATTTACATCGACGACCTCCAGGAAGAATTCGCCAGCGACTTCATCTACCCAATGCTCCGCGCCGGCGCGATTTACGAAGGCCAATACTTCCTCGGCACCAGCATCGCCCGCCCGCTCATCGCCAAGCGCATGGTCGAGATCGCCAAGGCCGAGAAAGCCGACGCCATCGCCCACGGCGCCACCGGCAAGGGCAATGACCAGGTGCGCTTCGAGCTGACCGCCGCCGCGCTCGCGCCCGAGTTGCAGATCATCGCCCCTTGGCGTGACGAGCGGTATCGCAAGGACTTCCCTGGACGCCAGGCGATGATCGATTACTGCGCGGCGAAGGGCATCCCAGTGCAGGCCAGCGCGAAGAAACCGTATTCGATGGACCGCAACCTTCTGCACATCTCCTACGAGGCCGGCATCCTCGAAGACCCGTGGTATGACAGCTTCGATCCGAAGAAGAACCGTGATTATTTCACCACGCTCTCCGTGCTGCCCGAAGACGCGCCGGACAAGGCGGAGTATGTCGAACTCGATTTCGTGAAGGGCGATTGCGTGGCCGTGAACGGTAAGTCTATGACGCCGCTCCAGGTCATGAAGTTCCTCAACAAGCTCGGCGGCAAACACGGCGTCGGCCGCGTGGACATGGTCGAGAACCGCTTCGTCGGCATGAAGAGCCGTGGCGTCTATGAAACTCCCGGCGGCAGCATCCTGCACTACGCGCATCGCCAGATGGAGAGCCTCACGATGGATCGCGAAGTCATGCACCAGCGCGATTCGTTCATCCCGAAGTATGCCGAGCTAGTCTATAACGGATTCTGGTATGCGCCCGAGCGTCTTGCGCTCCAGGCCTACGTCGAGGAGAGCCAGAAGAACGTCACCGGCACCGTGCGCGTGAAGCTCTACAAGGGCGGCCTCTACGTCGCCGGTCGCAAGTCGAAGTTCAGCATGTACAACCCGCACATCGCCACGATGGAAGCCGACCCGACCAAGGCCTACAATCAGGACGACGCCACCGGCTTCATCCGCCTGAACGGCCTGCGCCTGCGCGTGAACTCGACCGTGAATGGGGCGAAGAACCTGGGAAACTAAAATAGCCCGCTGGTCAAAAGCGAATTCGCAGATAGGATGAACCCATGAACGACCAGATCGTGATTGACCCAACCATCTGCCACGGAAAACCGGTCATTCGGGGCACGCGGATGCCTGTCTCATTGATTGTCGGCAGCCTGGCCGGCGGCATGGGCTTCGAGGAGGTGGAACGCGAATACAGTTTGACCCGCGTCCAAATCCGCGCCGCACTCAAGTTTGCCGGTGAGTTGGTGGAGCAAGAAGAACATCATCCGCTCGGCACGGCGACCTGATGAGATTCCTGCTCGATGCCAACATGCCTCGCTCCTCAGGCAGCCTGTTGCGCGATCTGAGTCACGACGTCGAAGATGTCCGGGATGTTCTCCCGAACGGAGCGGACGACGCCACTGTTGCCGCCTACGCCATAGCCCGGCAACTCACCCTCATCACCCGCGACTTTGATTTTGCCGACATCCGCAATTATCCGCCGAAGGATTATGCCGGCATCATTGTGCTGGAACTCCCCGACGACGCTGTTGCCGCGCAGGTGAACCAGGTCTTGCGGTCATTTGTGAGCAAGCCGGAACTTCTGGCACGATTGGCCGGACGGCTGGCCATCGTGGAATCTTGGCGCGTCCGTTTCCGCCCACATGAGCCGACAACGTAGGAACGTCGTGATGGAACCCGACCGAACCAAAGACTACGAACAGAACGACGCCACCGGCTTCATCCGCCTGAACGGCCTGCGCCTGCGCGTGAACTCGACCGTGAATGGGGCGAAGAATCTGAAGGGGTTGTGATTTCGTAGCAGCCGACGTAAGGAGGCTCAAATCTCCTTCGCGAGGATGCGGCCCGATCAGCTTGAGCCTCCTCACGTCGGCTGCTACGTGATGGGCGGGCGGAGAATCTTTCCTGCGTTCGGCGACTTTGCTGCCGTGTAGAGCCTCCAGAACTTCGGCCAGAAATCGTCCTGAAGCGGATGCAGCGTCGGGTAGCCGGGGATGACCGCCCCGTTGAACGGCCACTCGTTCGGGTGCTTCACGAGTTCTGCTTGGATCGGGTTTTCGAGAAGGTAGTGACAGGTGCGGGCAAACGCGTTGTGGCGGCGCTCCTCCGGTTTGAGCACATGGTCATGCGCCTGATGCTGGAACTTCTGCGGCGCGAGTTTCGGTTCGAGATGCGTGCGCAGGAAGGCCATGCCGTTGCGCTGGTCGGAATCCAGACGCAAGCACATCCAGACCAGATGAAGATGATCCGTCATGAGGCAATACGGCGGGCAGAATAGTCCCTCGCGCGCGGCGGTGTGCAGCAGCAGTTCACGGAACGCGGCGTGAAACCGTTCGTCCAGCCAGCCGCGTCGACGGTGCGAAATGGGAAGCGTCCAGTGAACCACCGCGTCGCCCTGATAATATTCGCGCGGCAGGCGGGGAAGATAGAACGCACGGTTGGAGTCGGGTTCATTCATGGCGACGGCTGAATGGTAGCAGCCGAGGTAAGGAGGCTCAAATTGAAAACCGGAAATTGAAATGAGCCTCGTCACCTCGTCTGCTACGAGGAGGTGAATGTCCCCGCCCAGTGGCAGCCGACGTGAGGAGGCTCTGATCATTTGGCTTCGAGTCACGCGTTGATGCGGGAGGGGGAGAAGTTTGAGCCTCCTGACGTCGGCTGCTACGAGGTTAAGGTTGCCCCTCGCTGTCCGGGGTTGTGTTCGGCGGCAAGGCGGGCGGCGGGCTGGTTTGTGACCGGCGCTTGCGCTTACGCCGGCTCTCCGCGAAGGCGTGAATGTCCTTCTCACCCGAACGGAGGAAATCCAGAAAGTCCACGCCCATGTATTTGCAGGTTTGGCAGACGCTCAAGAGAATCAGGTATTCCTCAATGCCTTTCGGCGTGGATAACCCTTCGATTGCCCGACGCAACCTGGCGAATGCTTTGATGGCGTGTTCCACGTTGTTGTTGTTCCAAGGCACACCATCATGGTTCAAGAAAGTGAAAAGCGTTTCTCGATTCTTCTCGAATCGTTCCTTGCACTTCAATGCGGCTTCGCTCTGGTAAGTGGTGCGCCGCATGTGCCGGTAAAAGCGTTCGACTTCTAGGCCGTGTTTTCGGAGAAAGTGGCGCTTGAGACCTCGCCGGTCTATCGTCGCCACGATGCTTCTGAGAATCTCGGCAAACTTCGTCACGATTCCCCGGACCTCCTCGTCGAATGGATGGTCGAGCACCGCGTCGTTGAGGTCGCGCATCAAGTGGATGAGGCACTTTTGCTGCGCGCACGGCATGGAGTCGTACGCCGCATAAAAGTCGGACACCAAAACGCCTTTGAATTCCTTCATCAGCTTTTCAAGCAAATCACCTTCGCGCGTTTCCGAGTAGAAATATACCACCTCACGGAACGTCGCGAAGACCCAGACGTATGCCGCTTTGCCTTTGATCAAGATTCGTGTTTCGTCTGCGTGAATCAGGTTTCCTTTCACCATTACAGCCATGATCTTCTGCCGTGTTTCGTCGTAGCGCAGAGCAGCACTGGCCTTAAAACTATAAATGACGGCTTGACCCAGCCCAAGTCGGAACAGTCTGTTTATGCTGTATCCGACGGTGCGCTGGGGGATACACAGTTCGATCATCTGGAACACGACAAACGCAACCAAATTTCGGCCATACTTGCCGTGCCGCCAAAATTCCTTGGGAGTGCCGAAGCACCGATGACAATTGCGGCAGAGATGCCCCTTGATTTGATACCTAACCACCCAACCTCTGATTCCGCACTCTGTGAAGCGCACATCGTAAAGCGTCTTGGTTCTTCGTTTGGTGTATTTGGTTTTCTGGAGGCATTCTGGACAAACCTCCACGGGATCGGGTTGGACATCTTTGCTGACGCGCTCGATTCGCTTACTCCGCATGTTGACGGCTTTGGTGGCGCACTTCAGTTCTTGATCGGTTCGGACGTAAACTTTGTGGCGTTGGTAGTCCCAGCGGCCGGCTTTGTTTATGGATTCAAAGGCGTCGATGGGACTAGCGAACTTCGGCCACATCGTGTCTTGCGACGCCAAGGCATCCGCATGAGCAATTTCGAGAGCCGGACGGGCGTCGGTCATTGATAGCGGAGGTTGGAGGCTCATCTGCATGATAACGTTGGCGACCAGTTCCAACGCGTCACAGTCATCTGAGTTGTATGTAAGCAGGTTTTGCTTTGAGGACTCCTCTCTCGCCTGTTCCCATTCGTGTCGCCAACTAATCGAGCGCAACCCTGAAGGGCTGTTCTCGGCCCACTGGTAGCCCAACCAACCAGCAATCTCCTTCAGCCCGTTCGAGAAAGTGGGGAAATATGTTTTGGCGAACATCACCGAGACGAGATTGAGAGCCGAGGCGATTGCTTTTGCCGCGACCGATTCAGCCTGTGGACTGTCGTGACGATCTTCCATCTGCTTCATGAAGTTCGTCTCATAGCTCCCGTAGTGAATCAGCACCGGCTTCTCGACGGTTTCGAGGATGGCGAGAAATTCCTGCCAAATCTTCCCTTCGTCCGCGACGGTGTCCGCCCACAGGCTGTGCTGGACGGCGGAGTCGCCGTGGCCGATGCGCAGGCCGATGAGGTAGTAGAAATCGCGGTCGGGCAGGCCCTCGACATCCAGATAGACGGGCGTGCCTTCGATCTTGAGTTCCGGGCTGCCGACGATGTGGATCTTCTTCTCCCGAATCGCCAGCGCCTTGAGCGAGTGGTGATATTTCTCCCGTTTGTCGCGCTGGCGCTTGGGCCGGCGGCGGGGACGGAACGTGTAGGAGAGTTGCGTGACGGTGAAGATGCCTTTGCTGCGGAGTTTCTGGCGCTCCTTCGCGCTCATGCTGGCCAGCAGGCTGAGGTCGTCCTTCTCCACCGCGATCTTCCGACAGCGGGCCTGGAATTCGCACTCGGCGCAGTGCCGGTTCAGGACGAGGTCAGGCGGTGCGGCGCTGGAGAGCAGCGCGGTGATTTTCTCCAAGCGCTTCCGCACCTCGCCAGCCAGGGCCGAGGTCTTCACCTTGACCGTGGCATCGTCGTCGCCGTGGATGATTTTGCCGAAGCTGACTTCGCGTCCGAGTGTCTGGGAGAGCACGAACGCGTCGAACGCCAGCAGCAGCTTGTCGTCTGTAGTGAGCTTGTTACGGAAGATGAAACGGATCGGAACGAACTGAGCGGCCTTGCCTCGGCCTTCTGACGGGATGCGCTCCACGGCGTGAAGGCATGACTCGATGATGGTAGCAGCCGACGTGAGGAGGCTCTGATCATTGTTTCTGGAGGCGTGCGTCGATGCCGGAGAGGGAGAAGCTTGAGCCTCGTTACCTTGGCTGCGACGAGGTTCGGACGCCACGGTCACATCCATCGCGAGTTGCCACTGGGCAGTCTTCAGCGTGTCGGCTGGCGGATCGACGGTGCATACTTCTGGCGGCGTGTCAGCCCTCAGTCGGCTCGTAGCCGTGGTGCGATACGATGCGTCCTGGGACTGGAGCCATTCAGAGTAGCTGGTGCCTGGAGTTTGTTCGCCTGCCGCATGGAGCCAGCATTTGGTCGGGCACTTCAGATAAGAGTAGAAGAGTGAGGGGGTGATTTTCATGCGGCAATCCTACCCCTTTTTAACGGCCGCGGAGAACCTCAGTTTCGGACTAATTGCTCATGCGAAAACTCTTCATTCTACCCTGAAAAATTGCGCCGTTGGACGAGCGTCCCGTTTTGGAAACCGGATTTTCCCGGCGCTCCCTTTCACCAGGCAGAGCGGAATATTTTCGGTCGGCAACCCCGTACCCAGCCTGTAAGGAACATGCCGATCATGACTCGCGTTATCGCCCTCTACCTCTTCGATCAAATCGAGGTGCTCGATTTGGGCGGGCCGTTCGAGGTGTTCTCCACGGCGTCGCGCATGAAGGCTCGGCTGATGCCGGACGCGGCCAGGCCATTTGAAGTCTGCACCATTGCCGAGTCCATCCGGCCCATTCGCGCGCGGGGCGGGCTGATGGTGCAGCCGGGTTACGACCTCACGAATCATCCGGCCATTGATGTCCTCATCGTTCCCGGCGGCGTGGTGACGGCGGAATTGGAACGCGCTCCCGTCATCGAATGGATCAAGCGCACTGCGGCCAAATCCGAGCTGACGGCGTCCGTTTGCACCGGCGCGTTTCTCCTGGGCAAGGCTGGATTGCTCCGTGGCAAAACCATCACGACGCATTGGGAGGACATTGAGGATTTCCGCGCGATGTTTCCTGACGTTCCTGTGCGAGGCGACCAGCGTTGGATGGACGAGGGAAGCATCGTCACCTCAGCGGGCATCTCCGCCGGCCTCGACATGAGCCTGCATCTGGTCGAGCGATTGGAGGGCGAGGAACTGGCGCTGCGGACGGCGCGACAGATGGATTATGACTGGCGGCGGTCTCCGTCCTGAGCCAGCATTTTGCCCACACTCATGAACTGGAAACGCCTGCTTCGTAATACGCTTTGGACCATCGCCGCCGTCGTGCTGCTCGTGGCGTTGGTCGTTGGCAGTGCGTGGTGGTATTTCCATCCCACGGTGCAACGCACGAACGCCATCGCCTACGGCAAGCGCGGCGGGGAGACGCTGGCGCTTGATGTCTTGCGGCCCGCGAAGCCGAATGGCGTGGGCGTTCTGCTGCTCGTGAGCGGTGGATGGAAGTCCGGCGAGCCCGGCTCGTTTGGTGAGTGGATGGCGGCGCCGTTGATCCGTCGCGGTTACACGGTGTTTCCCATCTATCACGTGTCGCAGCCGAAGGTGACGATCATGGAAATCACGGACGACATGCATCGCGCAGTGCGATTCGTCCGGCATCACGCGAAGGATTACGGCATCGACCCGCAGCGGATTGGAGTCACTGGCGGGAGTGCGGGCGGGCATCTGAGCCTGATGCTGGCGACGCGTGGAGGGCCGGGGCGTCCAGATGCCACGGACCCGGCGGACCGCGAGAGCAGCGCGGTACAGGCGGTGGCTATTTTTTATCCGGTGACCGATTTGCTGAATCTCGGCAAGTCCCGGGAGAACCCCGGCGATGGCGGTCCGCCGAAGAGTTTCGTGAAAGGATTCGGGGCGGCCGCGACGAACATGGCGTTGTGGAAGGTCGTCGGTCGCGAGACGTCGCCGCTCTATTACGTCACTTCGAACCTGCCTCCCGTGCTCATTTATCATGGCGACGCGGATACGCTGACGCCGCTCGAACAGACGGAATGGTTCCAAGTCGCGGCGCGAAAAGTTGGCCGTGAGGTTCAGGTGAAGGTGCATCCCGGCGGCGACCACGGCTGGCTGACGATGCCGTTGGACATCCGCGAGTTTGGAATCTGGTTCGACCAAAAGCTCCGGCCGTAGGCGCGTTCGCCCGTCGGATTGGCCGTGCTCATTGCCAATTGGACAACACCCGCGCCTTGTCTCATTCTTATCGCAGACATGCGCATCCTGGTTGTCGAAGATGACAAGAAGATTGCCTCGTTCGTCGTGAACGGGCTCAAGCAAAGCGGCTTCGCGGTGGACCACTACCTCGATGGCGAAGAAGCGCTCGTCATGGCCGAGACCACCCCTTACGACGTGGCGGTCGTCGATCTGATGCTCCCGAAGCTCGATGGCCTCAGCCTCATTCAACGGCTCCGCAGCAAGGGGCTTCGCACGCCGATTCTCATCCTCAGCGCGAAGGCATCGGTGGACGATCGCGTGAAGGGACTTCAGGCGGGCGGCGACGATTACCTGACGAAACCCTTCGCGTTCTCCGAGCTGCTCGCACGCATTCAGGCGCTCATTCGTCGCGCGTCGCAGGCCACCGAGCCGACGAAGCTTACCGTTGGCGATCTCACGCTCGATTTGTTTACGCGCCAGGTCACGCGAGGGAGCGAGACGCTGGATCTTCAACCGCGCGAGTTTGCCCTGCTCGAATATCTCATGCGCAACATGGGCCGCACGGTGACGAAGACGATGGTGCTGGAGCACGTGTGGGACTACAGCTTCGATCCGCAGACGAACGTGGTCGATGTGCTGGTGCATCGCCTGCGCGCGAAGATCGATCCGGAGAAGACGCGGCTGCACACCATTCGCGGAGTAGGATATGCCCTTCGGCCTGCTTAACCGCGTCAGCGTCCGGCTGAGTTTGTGGTACACGGGGCTCTTCGCCATCAGTGCGGCGTCGTTATTGTTCCTCGTGTATTACCTCGTCGCGCAGGAGCTGGCGCGCAAGGAAGAGGAAGTCATCCGCTCCCGCGCCAAGGAATACGCCTCGCTCTTCCAGACGAGCGGCTACGCCGAGTTCAAACGCCGCGTGCTCGCGGAGAACGATCCGTCGGATGAGAAGGCGTTCTTTGTCAGTGTGGTCTCCCCTTTCGATGTCGTGGACTCCGTGGTCGTTCCGCAAGACTTCGGCACGTTTCGCATCGAGAGCCGGGTGAAGCGTGTCTGGCAGCAGGCGGAAATCACCCGCGTGCCGAAGGACGCGCAGAAGGATATTGCGATCCTTCCGGTGCTGCTCGCCAACGGCGGCACCATGTTCGTGGGCCGCAGCATGAGCAATCGCGACGCGCTCTGGCAGCCGCTCCGTCAAACCGTCATTCCCGCCGGTGTCGCGGTATTGTTGATGAGCCTGGTGGCAGGCGCGTTCGTGGCCCATCGCGCCATGTTGCCAGTCCGCCAGATCGTCGAGACGGCGCGCTCGATCATCCAAACCGGCAAGCTCGATGCGCGTGTGCCGGCGCGAAAGTCCGACGATGAGCTCGACGAGATGGTGCTGCTCTTCAACACGATGCTCGACAAGAACGAATCGCTCATCCGCGCCATGCGCGAGTCGCTCGACAACGTCGCACATGACCTGCGCACGCCGCTGACGCGCCTTCGTGCCACGGCGGAAGTCGCCTTGCAGAACACGTCCGTTTCGAGCGAAGCACAGGAGGCTCTGGCGGATTGCGTGGAGGAATCCGAGCGCGTGATGAGCATTCTCAGCACGCTGATGGACATCACGGAGGCGGAAGCGGGCATGATGCAGCTCCGGCGAGAACGCATCGATCTCTGCCAGCTTTTGCGCGAAGTCATCGAGCTCTACGAATACGTCGCGGAAGAGCGCAAAGTCGGGGTGCGTGGAGATTTTCTGGAGCCGTGTGAAGTGTCGGTGGACCCGAATCGCGTTCGGCAGGTGTTCGCGAACCTGCTGGATAACGCGATCAAGTATACGCCCGAGGGCGGTCGCGTCACCATCACCACGCGCAACGAGCCGGGGCAAGTCGTGGTGCTCTTTCGCGACACGGGCATTGGGATTCCAGCTGAGGAGCAGGACAAGATATGGGCGCGGCTCTATCGCGGCGACAAGAGCCGTTCGCAGCGCGGGCTCGGTCTCGGCTTGAGCCTGGTGAAGGCGGTCGTCGAAGCGCACGACGGCAAGGCGACGGTGACGAGCAAGCCCGGCGAAGGCGCGGAGTTCGCAGTGGTGCTGCCGAAGGTGACGGGTGAAGTGCCGACCACAGCAGCGCCGGAAGAGCGGACGCAGGCGAGAGAGGCGGAGTGACATCCGGCGGGGCAGGGGATACAACTTTCGCACACTTTAACGAACTATGGCCACGCATCCACTCGCCGGAAAACCCGCCCCAGCCGAACTCGTCATCGATCTCAGCAAGCTCGAACGCGATTACTACACGCGCCAGCCGGACCTCGCGAACCCGAACCAGCTCGTTGCCTTCGGCACCAGCGGTCATCGCGGCACGCCCCTCGACGGCACCTTCACCGAGGCGCACATCCTCGCCATCACGCAGGCGGTCTGCGAATACCGCAAGGGCCAGGGCTTCACCGGGCCGCTCTTCATGGGCAAGGACACGCACGCCGCCTCCACTCCCGCGCAGCGCACCTCACTCGAAGTGCTCGCCGCGAATGGCGTCGAGACGATCATTCAGTCGGACGACGGCTTCACGCCAACACCCGTCATCTCGCGCGCGATTCTCGTTCACAATCGCGGACGGAAGGATGGCTTCGCGGACGGACTCATCATCACGCCGTCGCACAATCCGCCGACCGATGGCGGGATGAAATATAATCCGCCCAACGGTGGCCCGGCCGAGAGCGACGCGACCACTTGGATTCAGGATCGCGCGAACGTCCTGCTCCGCGCCGGCAACAAGGACGTGAAACGCATCGCCTACGAATCTGCGCTGAAGGCGGGCACCACGCATCAGCAGGATTACGTCGCGGACTACGTGAAGGATTTGTCTTCGGTGATCGACATGGCGGCGATTCGCGCGGCGGGACTGGAGATCGGCGTCGATCCGCTCGGCGGCGCGGCGGTGCATTATTGGGAGCCCCTGAAGCGCGAATACGGTCTGAACCTGACCGTGGTGAATCCGAACGTGGACCCGACGTTCTCGTTCATGACGGTGGATCACGACGGGAAGATTCGCATGGACTGCTCGAGTCCGTTCGCAATGGCCGGGCTCGTGAAGCTGAAGGATCAGTTCGACATCGCGTTCGGCAACGACCCCGATGCCGACCGCCACGGCATCGTCACGCGCTCGGTCGGGTTGATGAACCCGAATCATTACCTCGCCGTGGCCATCCGCTACCTGCTCGCGCTTCGTCCGAAGTGGTCCACCGCGTCGGCGGTCGGCAAGACGGCGGTGAGCAGCAGCATGATTGATCGCGTGGTCGCGGATCTTGGCCGCAAGCTGTTGGAAGTGCCCGTCGGCTTCAAATTCTTCGCGCCCGGATTGTTCGATGGTTCCATTTGTTTCGGCGGCGAAGAGAGCGCCGGTGCGAGCTTCTTGCGCATGGACGGCTCGGCGTGGAGCACGGACAAGGACGGACTGATCCTCGGCCTCCTCGCGGCGGAGATCACCGCGCGCACCGGCAAAGATCCCGGCCAGCATTACCAGGAGCTTACTGCGAAGTTTGGTGCGCCCTGCTACACGCGCATCGACGCACCCGCGTCGCCCGAACAAAAGGCCGCGTTCAAGAAACTTACGCCCGAGGCCGTGATCGCGACCGAACTGGCCGGTGACAAGATCACCGCCAAGCTCACGAAGGCTCCGGGAAACAACGCGAGCATCGGCGGGCTGAAGGTGGTGACCGCGAACGGGTGGTTCGCGGCGCGGCCGTCCGGTACGGAGAACATCTACAAGATTTACGCCGAGAGTTTCAAAGACCAGTCGCACCTCAACCGCATCGTGGACGAGGCACAGCAGATCGTGACGCGCTCGCTCGGCGGGAAGTAATAGTTGCGAACGCGTCTGGCCGCATAGCTTAACGATTGTGAAACAACGCCTCATCGTCGGAATCTCGGGAGCGTCCGGAGTCATCTACGGCATCCGGTTGCTGGAGGTGTTGCGCCAGCGCGGCGACGTGGAGACGCATCTCGTGCTCACCAAGCCCGCCGAGCGCACCATCGCCGAGGAGACGGATTGGAAGACAGACGACGTGAAAGCGCTGGCCAGCGTGGTGCATTCGCCGGCGGATATTGGCGCGAGCATTGCCAGCGGATCGTTTCAAACGATGGGCATGGTGGTGCTGCCGTGCTCGATCAATTCCGTCGCGGCCATCGCGTATTGTCAGGCGGACAATCTCCTGACGCGCGCCGCCGACGTGATGCTAAAGGAGCGCCGCAAGCTCGTGCTCGTCGTGCGGGAGACGCCGTTTCATCGAGGCCATCTCAAGGCCATGCTGGAGGCGACCGAGGCCGGCGCGATCATCATGCCGCCGATTCCCGCCTTCTACGGCCGGCCCAAGACGATTGACGACATCGTGAACCACACCGTCGGCCGCGTGCTTGATTTGTTCGAGATCGAGCATGACCTGTTGAAGCGGTGGGGTGGATAGCCTGCCAAAACCGGTTTTGCCTTTTGCCGTTGGAAACCTAAGCTCTGCCCGTGATTCACGACGCGTCGTTGGATGAGTTGTTGCAGAAGGTCTGGGATGGCAAGCGCATTGACCAAGCTGAGGCGTTGCGCCTGTACCGGCTGCCGCTGGAGGAGCTTGGCGCGCTGGCGGATCATCGCCGGCAGTTGAAGAAGGCGCAGGCTTACGACGGGCGCGGCAACGAGATCATCACCTACATCGTGGACCGCAACGTCAACTACACGAACGTCTGCAACGTCTATTGCAAGTTCTGCGCGTTCTATCGCACGGAGAAGGAGTCCGA
>CAMCCU010000002.1 GCA_945872975.1 Pedosphaera parvula Ellin514 | reverse complement strand
GCGCAGAAAGCCACCCGCATGGAGCTAGCCAACCGTGGCAAGACGCCGAACTCTCCCGCGCGCGAAGCAGCGCGCCACTTCACGTGCGGGGCCAGCCTTGGCAACAATCTGGAAGCGCCGAAGGCCGCGAGCTTAGGAGTGATCTGTGCGGACACAGATTCCTAGAGGCGCTTGCCGACGCAGGCATGGGCTGGGCGATTTGGGATTGGAAGGCGGGCTTTCGTTACTGGGACGATCGCAGAGCAGAGCCGGTGGAAGGTATGCGCGACGCTTTTTTCGGCGACGCTGGCAAGTAGGTTTCCATAACAATAACAGCTACGGCAAATGGGTCAGGGAACAGCGGGGGTCACCAGGCGATAGAACCGGTTGCCCGGCGCGACAGTATTGGTAACTGAGAGAAATCTCGGCGCGGCGGCGGTCGCGACATCCGCGACTTTCGCCCAAGGACCGCCCTCTACCAACGGACTGCACAGCAGTGAATAAGTTTTCTCATTGTCCGCCCAGAAACGCACCACCGCACTGGAGCCTGTGTTGTCGATGGCTTCGATTCGCGGATGGCTCAATACCATCGCCGCGCCCACCGGGAATCGCGCGCCAAGATCTGCTCCGTCACGCCCCGCGCCCAAGGCCGGGGATCCGGGAGCAAGGCGGTAGTCGCGCCCGGCGGGATTCACGAAGAGCGGGTTGACGTTGATGTTGGCTTCGCCGGGCCAGTTCGTATTTCCAAAGAGATTGTGATCCGCATAGAGCTGCCCGCCGTTAGCCATCGAGATGGTGATGCCGTTGCCCCAAAGTATGTTGTTGTGCGTATTGGTCGTGATGCCACCGCCTGTGGCCGCACCTGGGTTCACTTTGTTGTAGTTCGTGAGGCCCCAGTTGTTTTCGACGATCGTACAATTGCGCACGCTACCTTCGCAGCTGTCCTTGAACATCACGCCGGAGAGGCACGAATACATGAAGCAGTTGCTCACGATGGTGCCGAAGGACGATCCTCGGTCACCCACGGACACAGCCTTGTCAAAAGGAAAGTCGAACATCATGCAGTTCTCGATCCGGACATCGAACGAACCCGCGATATCGCCCGGCCCCACGTCCACGGCATCGACATTACCAAACGTGCCGTGACGGAAGGTGCAGTTCCGAATGACCGTGCCCGTTTGTGCCGAATCAAAATCCACGGCGTCACCGTGAATGTTTTCAAACAGACATTCCTCAATCAGCAGAATGCCGTTCCGCCAGAGCGTTTCGTGATACTCGCGGACATGGCAGCGGCGCACCGTGGTGGGCGCCGCGAAGTGCGTGAGGATGATGGGGGCGACGAGAATCGGCGCACCAGCCCTTCGATAGTCGTGGATGAACGAGTCCTCCAACAGGCCGACCGCGTTGCTGTAAACCGTCACCTGACCGTAGCTGATGTCAGCATGGCGCACAGTCAATGAACCGGAAAACTGCGCCGAGAGCTGGCCCCAGATGTTCGTGCCATTGAGCGGCATCAATTTCACCTTGTTGTCCGCCGTGCCGGCGATGTTGATCGCACCACCCGCCGCGATGATGGAGACGAGGTTGGTCAGTCTCACGACGGTTCCCGGCTGCACAGTCAAGGTGATGCCGGCAGGCACGATGAGATTGGACACCACCGTGATGGGGCCCATGCCAGGCGACCACGTCGTGTTCGCCGCCAGCACGCCGCCGACGAAGACGACCGGCTCACGGCGAATGGCTGAGGCGACGTTGGAATAGCGGGAGACACCCACGGAATTCACGGCCCGAGCGCGGTAGTAATAGCGCTGATCCAAGGCCGCTGTCGCATCGGAAACTCCGAGAACATTTGCCCCTACGAAAGCCAGAGCCGACCACAAGGCACCATTGGTGGAGCGCTGCAACTCGAACGCGGTTTCGTTGTCCACATCCTCCTGCCACACGAGTTGAATGGGCCCGGTGCCCGTCACGATGGCGGCGAGATTGAACGGAGCGGAGGGAATGCCTCCGATGAAATCAACCGCGCCGTAGGACGGCCCCATGTTCAGCGCGGCTCCGCACGCGTTGAGAGCAGGAGAGCCTGGCAGGAGACGGAAATCGCGAGCGGCGGTGTTCACAAACAGCGGATCGGCATCGATGTTGCCCGTCCCGACGAAACCGCCCTGCACGTCGCTGCATCCAAGCGTGAGGGTGGAATTGCCGGTCAGCACCGCGTTGAAATTGTTTCCCCAAACGATGTTATTCGTGCCTCTCAGGTCGGAGGAATCCAGCGCCGTGGTGCGGAAGAACAGGCCGGTGGAGCAACCCGAGACGGTCGTATGATTCAGAACACAGTTCGTGGACGAGGCCACTGCGATGCCGAAGCCGCAGTTGTAAATAAGGGTCTCGGTCACGAACGTCCCCGGCGCGCCTCCGAGCGAGATGCCCTTGTCCGGGAAGTCGTGGATGAGGGAGCGCGAAACGAACCCCGCACCTGGTCCGAAGTCCAGTCCGTCAGCATTGAGGTTTGAGGGGGCGCCGTAGCGCAAAGTGGTCTGTGAGACACTCAGTGAAACATTCGTGCCCTTGATGTCCAAGCCATCGACTTCAAACCGCTCCAATAAACATCCTGAAATCGCCACGGGAGTCTCGGATGCATCCATCTCGCCGAAGCGCAGGGCGTGGGTGCGGGTCATGACCAGGCCGCCGCCGTTGTTGCCGGAAATCATTTCGACGCCCGCGATGTGATCGCGGACCACGGAATCCTCGATGATGGTGGTGCCGCCGTTGACCGGTCGAATCTGTCCGGCCACGACTTCCGCATAGTTCAGTCGCAGCATGGCATTGGTGCCGTACGCGCCCACGTCGCCCCAGGGTGTTGCGCCATTGGCGGGCGCGAACAGCACCAGCTTTTCCGACGAACCACCGGCTGTGATGATCCCGTTCGTCGTTGCGTGCAATGAAGCACCGGAGCCGAAGAGAACGACTGCGCCGTTGGTAATCGTCAGGCTTGCACCATCGGGAACCACCACCGTGCCGCTCACCCGATACGTTCCATCCGCGCCGTCCCAGACGTTGTTCCCCGCCAGCACACCGCTCACCGGGATGATCGTCGTTTCTCGCAGCACGGCGCGGTTGGTGGACGCCAGCAGCGCGCCCGTGTCATCGAGCGCAGCAATGAACAACTCGTTCAAGCCAGGCGCGAGTGAATGGTTGCGGGACCATTCGCCCGTGAGCGAATTGTAAGCCGCCTCCTCGCCGTTCACCGTCACACGCGTCGCACCGGGGATCGTGTTCGTGCCGGACAAAGGCGTCGTGGCCGAGTTGACGATGGCGAAGAGAGCGCCGCCGCCCGCCACGGACGCTCCGCCTTCGAGTCGTAGATTGGCAATCAACGAGAAGTCGCTGCTGGCCAGATCCGAGTTCAGCCCGTGGATGGCCAATACATGGTCTCCGGGCGCAAGGAGCTCGCCAGCGGTCCCGAGATCGTAGGTCGTGGGCGGCGAACCACCGGCACCTGCCGAAGCCTCATGGTTTTGCCCAGCGACCGTTTGCGAGTTGAAGAGCGGGTTGGCGATCGCGACGTTTGATGAACGCCGCACCTCCACGCCGTCGAGATAAGCCACGAAGCCGTCGTCCCAATCCATCGTCAGAAGGACGCGACGGCCCGGATTCACACCAGCAGGAATCGAGAAGCTTCTCCGGATGTAAACTGTGTTATAGCCATCGAGCATGTCGTTCAGCACCGTGGCGTCATCGCCGTCGCCGTAGCCAAACCCGCCGACGTCGGTGAGCCACGTTCCATCAAGAGAGGTGTCAGCAATAGATTTCCAATCCGACTGAGGTTCGCTGCTTCCCTTGCGGTAGCTCCACATGTCCCCGTGGTTCACCAAGGGCGTGGGGGCTGGCGGAGGTGCCCCGACTTGGACGGTGAGCACTTGCGCGGACGCGCTGATCGCGATGACGAAACAAAGCGCGGCGGAAAGGGGCGTGGTCAACTTCATGAGGTTCATATTCTGTATTGTATCAAAGACGAGAGCTTACGGTAAAGCGGGTGTGACGATCCGGTAAAATCGCTGGCTCCCGACGGAAATGGAATCATCGGTCACCATGACTGGCTGGCTGCTCACCTGCACCGGGACATCGGCCAGACGCTGCCAAACAATCGGACTGTTCAGCACGGGACTGTAAAGAATGGTGTAGGACTTGCCAGCAACGGCGTTGAAACGCAGCTCAGCGTCGGCGCCGTTCCGGGTGGCGGTCAAACTCAGCGCGCTCCCCGCCTGCTTCGGATGCGTGCCAGCGAGATACTCCTGGAGATTCGTCATCCCATCGCCATCGAAGTCCAGCGCTGCATCCGCCGCGCTGTTCTTGTTGAAGCCATACTGATCTTCCCAACTATCCGGCATGCCGTCGCCGTCGGAATCCAACGCGCCCGGCGAAACCGGGTCGGGTGCAGGAACGGCGGCGATCCAGTTCGTCGGCTCGTTCGCGTATCCGCTGGCGCTCACACGCTGGAGCGACATGCCGAAGCCATCCGCGTTCGTCGGCCACGCGCCACGATCCTGATAAGCGACTTTCTCAACAAGGATGTAGGGAACCAGCCCCGCGTCGTTACCCGCAGTCTGCGGCGCGTCGGGACGGGCGAGTTCCACACTCTCGGTGCTGTTGTCGAGCTTGCCGCTGTAGGGTCCGACAAGGAAGAGGTTCGAGCCATACTTCGCTCTGAACTGCGCCAGCGCCGTTACGTTTGTCGTGGGATCAAAGCCCACCAGGATCATGCTGCCACCGGCTGGGATGGAGTGCGTGTTGTTGAACTGGAAATCCACCGCGTCGCGCAGCTTCCAGCCATTCGTCGGATACACCGGATCGTAGAGCACCACGGTGCTGGCGCTGGTGTTCCGCAACTCGATGAACTCATCGACGGTGTTGTCGTTCGTTCCGACGTCCGGCGGGTGATACATGATCTCGCTGATGATGACGGGGCCAATCTTCGGATACGCGTTCGCCGCGCCCGCCCCGGTGCGGAAGAGCGTAACCTCGTTCGTCGGGCTCTGCGCTGTGACGCTCGTGCCGAAGCTCAGCGCGCTCATCGCCGCGTAATCCACAGTGCCGACGCTGTTCACGTAGCGACCGAAGGAGACGCCGTTGCCTGCCGGTCCGAACTTCGCCGTCGCACGATAGCCCGTGAGCGAACCATTCAGCGTAGTCTGCGAGACAAACACTTGATCGCCCCTGGCTGAGTTCAGCGAGAATGGAATTCCATTGTCCGTGTTGTTGAACTGCACTTCGTAAAACACCTTGAATCCGCCCGCTGGCAGCGTGGTGTTCGCCGGGATCTGGAACTTGCGCGGCGTGTCGTTCGCATCGCTCAACCACCAGCCGCCGATATTGATCGGCTGGCCGGTCGTGTTGCGAAGTTCGATGGCGTCCTCCAGCGGCAGATCGGTGTGCGAGAGAACCTCGCTCACGACGACGTTGGTCAGCGGCAGGAAATTCGAGTCCTTGGGCGTCGGTGTTTCCGGGAACGAAACAAACGTGGACGCACCGTCCGGCAGGCGGCCTTGCGAAACGCCCGTGAGCTGCGCGCCGAAGGAGACGGCATCGAGCTGTGCGCCGTTATTCGCGGTGAACAGGAAGATGGTGTCGCCATCCTTGCCGAGCTTGAAGTTCACATGCTCAGGACCGGACGGTGTGGAAGGGTTGTCTGCATCGAAGCGGACGAAGGCATTTGATCCCACGCCTACATAAGAAAGGTCCGGGATACGGTAGGAGTTCGCATTTCCATAGGTATCCGTGAGGCGCAGCGCGCCCAGAGAAACGGGACGTGTATCGCCGTTGAAAATCTCGAACCAATCGTCGCCGCTCGCCGGGTCCGCCATCCACTCGTTGATGCGCAGCAACGTCACCTCGCCAAGCACGGCGGCGACGTTCGTTGCGCCGGGAGTTGGAAGAGTGAGGGTGATATTGGCGCTGCCGACCGGGACGCGGCCGACGGAGAGATCCGGCGTCTGCAAACCATATTCGATGCGGTCGATGATCTCGTTCGTCGCCGGAGCACGATTGAAGAGATAGACCGCGCCACCGTTCGCCTTGAGGCCGAAGCCGGTGTTGGTGGCGGAAGCTGGGACGCTAGCATCCGCATAGATGACCAGATAGCCGCGTGCTGGAACGATAGAGCCGGCCGGGAAGATCCAACGCTGGGGATTGTTGTTCACCTGATCGTTGAGGCTCATGCCGCCGAGATCCACCGAGGTCGTGGTGGGATTGTGAAACTCGATCCAGTCCGGCGTACGACCATCGACTGTCAGGCTCCCAGCATTGTCAGCCATGATTTCGCTGATGACCAGTCCGCCCACGACCACGGAATTGGTCACGATGATTCCGTCGAGGCGCATTCCGAAAACTATGTCCTGGCTGGTCGCCGTTGCGTTGTGGATCTCCACCGCAAGAACGTTCATTCCAACCTGCAGGTTCGTGACACTCAACGTGGAGGGACTTGGGCTGGCCCAGACGGCGTCCAGCAGATTATTGGCAGCCGGGGTATTGGTGGCCACGGGACCGGCCGGCATATTGAAGCGGGCGACCTCAAGGCCATTGAGATAAAAAACCGCCCCATCATCCACGACGTTGGAAATCTGGAGGCTGGTGAAGGCGGGCACTGCCGAAAGGATGAAGCTGGTGCGGAAGTGATAGGTGAACTTGCCGGGCGCAACGTTTGCGACTCCCAGCGGCGTCATTACCGGTTCCGGAAGAAATGCTCCTCCCGTAGAACGGATACGCCCCAATAGCGCCGGACCCTGGCCCTGCCAGCCAGCTTCGTCGTAATCCAGCGATGTCCAGTTCACAGCCGGCTCGACGCCATTCGTAAAGAAGCGCCAAACGTTCGTGAGCGAAACCAAACTAACGAGAACTGGCGGCGCTGGCGGCGGTGGAGGAACGGGGCAATAATTTGGCGAACCCGGAGTGCGAATGCCCTGAGTCAAATTCGTCACGCCGCCGTCCGGACAGAGACCCGTCGAGATTCCCGCGCGTTGCGGGCCATAGCTCACGCAGTCAATCAACATCTCGCGGTAATCCGCCAGCGCGATGGTGCCGACATCGGACGTGAGCCGGAAGTTCAAGTGATCGGCGGACGAGCCGCCATCCGCGATGAACGAGGCGAAGCCGGCAGGACTGATGAAGCTCAGATCGGCGATCCGATGCTGCTTCACGCGACCCAGTGGGGAATCCGTCAGATACAAGCCACCGAGAGCGACCGGCTGAGCCGCAGGGTTGTAGAGCTCCAAGTAGTCCTCCGTCAACGGAGGTTCACTGCTGGCGAACCATTCGTTGATGCGCAGCGCGGATACGGTGCCGAGCGGCTGCGCGACATTCGCCGAGCCGAGCGTCGGGTGGCTGAGGGACCAATCGCCATTCGTGCTCACGCGGCTGATGGAAAGGTTCGGCAGTTGCAGACCGAACGTCACGGAGTCGATCAACGCGCCGCCGCTGCTCACCCGATTAAAGAGATAGACCGAGTCGCCGTTCGCACCGAGCGAGAAGCCGAGATGAAAGCCCGACGTGCCATCGACGTTGTTGGCTAGCAACGTCAGGTAGGCGCCGGCATTGAGGGTGGTGCCAGCGGGGATGGTGAACTTGTCAGGGGCCGTTGGATCATCTGTGAGCCGCATGCCGGAGAGGTCCACAGCAGATGCGCCTTCGTTGAACAATTCCACGGCGTCGGGAAGCGTTCCGAAATGATTGAACGCGGAATCGTTGCGCGCGAGCACTTCGCTCAGGCGCACGGTGGGCGTGGATGAGTTCACCACCCATGTCTTCGAGACGGTCGGTGTAGCGGTGGATTGATAGATACCGCCGGAGTTGCGGCCGATGACGTGGACGGTGTTGGTCGAGCTGTTGGGGAGCGAGTTCAGACGCAGCGTCGTCGCGACAGGGAACTCCGAACCGTAAGCGCCGTTGTTCAGCTTGAACTTGTAGTGAGTGATGTCCGCGCCGCCCACGATGAGCGCGGCGGAAGTGGTGGAAGTTGGTGTGCGAGGCTCGCCAGAGATGGTCGCGACCGGGTTGTTCGTCACGGGTGGGGTCAGGCCTTCGATGAGCGCGGCAACGGTCAACCGGCGTGCAGCCATGTAGTTCTTCACGGTCGTGGCTGTGCCGGCGAGCTGCGGGAAATCGGCGAAGACTTGATCGACCGCTGGATTGAACTCCGCTCCCGAGAACGGCCCATTGATGAGATCCTGCAGCGTGCGGTAGTAGAGCGGCTCGATCTCGGGATGGTGCATGAAGAAGTTCATGGCGTTGTTGATGCCAATTGTGTCGCCGGAAGCACAGCAAGTCGTCGCGCCGAAGATGCCGCCGCCGCTGCCGAGCGAGCCGAGGCCGAGCACGGAATCCAGATCGTGATACACGAGGATGAAACGCGGATCGTTCAAGCCGCGATACATCGCGTAGTCATCATTGTTGCCCGTGTTGATGCCGGACTCGCTGTTCCCGAACAGGCTCATCACCGCGAGATGCCGCAGCCATTGCTCGACATCGATCACGGATCGCGCCCGCGCCGAGGTCCAGGTGGCGGTCTGGTTCTCGCCCATCACATCCAGCATGCCGATGAGGTCGCGCCAGTCGTCCTCGCTCACGTTGCTGCCTTTGAAGTAGGTGTTCTGGTAAGAGGCTGGATTCTCGCCACGGTAGCCGAACTCCTTCGGCGCAATATCGCGCACGACAGAATAATAGTTGCCGCCGCCGTTATCCGGGAAACTGCGACTGGCCCACGCGCTGCCAGGTTCTTCGTTGGCGGCATACAGGTCATTGGGCGGAGAGCCGCCGGGCCCGGCGCCATTGTTCACGCGAAACTGAGCGAAGTGAGAGTTGTTGCCGGCAATACCCGCCTTTTGCGCGAGCGTGCAGGCGACGACCTGGGCCGGCACCGTGCGTGCGTTCATGTTCAGGGCCGTGACACCTTTCCATGGCGTCGCAGCAGGAAGATTGATCCGGTAGTTGTGAGGGTTGCCGGAACGACTGCCATGGCCTCGATTGCGAATGCCCGCGAAGTAACGGCGCTCCACGTTGTTGCCTTCGACGCTGAGGAACGTGGCGTTCACCTGTGCGTCGCTATTGACCGCGCTGTTAAAGATGGTGGTGAGCGTGGCGATCTCCTCGGCGGTGATGATGAGCTTGTAGAGCGGAGTTGTGCCGGTATAAACCGAGTCATCCACCTGAAACATCGCGTTGGCGACCTGACCGAGATTCCCGCCGCCCAAATCAGACGCATTGATGGCAGCGGCAGGCCAGGTGCGGGAGCGAGCGCCACTGTCGGTGGCCTGGATGTAGAATTCGATGAGCGTGTTGTTCGGCATCGCGGCGAACAGAGCGCCGTAAAGCCCGTCCCCGGCCGCGCCATCTCCGTGCGCGCCGTCATCCAGCATGAGCGTGGACGCTAACTGTGTGGGACTGGCGGTATTGTTGCGAAAGAACAGCACCACACTGACGCCCGCAAGATTCTCATCAACAATGCGCGCGGTGACGCTGACCTGCTCGGTCGATTTAGGAATCACCGGCAGGTGGGTGCCATTCAAGATCATCGGAGCGACGTTCGATGCGCGGATGGAATTGGCCACGCCAGGCGTTCCATTGACCGCCGTGCTCGCGCCCCAGTTCTGGCCGGAGCTGTTGTCGAGACCGGGCTGGATGAGTTCGAGAGACTTTCCCAATCCATCCGCTTCCGTGAACCACGTCCAACCGCGCACGCCCGAGAGGCTGAGGCTCTTCTGGCGCACTGCCCAGTCGCCGTCGTCAGCGTAGGTGACGTTGTCGATGTCGTTCCCCTGCGCGTCGCGGAGATTGATGGCGTTGCGGGTGTTGCTGAGAGTCGGAGTGAAGTTGGTGAAGGAGCGTCCGTTGACGTTGGTGACCGTCCAGGAAAGCCATGGGCCGATGATATTTCCGACGGCCGGATACTTGTCGTCAAACGCAGCCAGATTCGCCACGACCACGAGGTATTGGCCGGCATTCAAGATGATATTCGTGGGGAAGGTGAAGGCGATGCCACCGGAAATCGTCCAGCCGGAGAGGTTCACGTTTGTTCCGGTCGGATTGTGCAGTTCGACGTATTCCTCGCGCGGATTCTCGGAGGCTGGATGATACATGATCTCGTTGATCACGATCGATTGGGCCCGGGCCGAAGCCGTTGCCAAAAGCGCGGCCAATGCCAGACAGGCCACCAGCGCAAAATGTTTCATAGAATTCACTAAACTACACATACACGTCAGACGCGCGCAAATGTTGACCAAGGTTTTCTGCGTCGCAGATGAATGAGCGGTCATCAAGATGCGAGCCGCGCACGGTAAATTCGATGCGGCAGGCCCGATTTCGACGTGTCTGTAACCAAGTTGGTTTCGGCTGGCTGGGTTGCAGTCTTGAGGAAAGTTCACGTCCCCGAAGCGTCAGGGGACTCAACGCGGCGAAGCGTCGAGCAAGGCTGGATTTTGCGATTTGAATTCTCAATTAGGAGAACGCGGGAAATTCCATGAATAAAATGTCACAAAAAAATCAGGAACGCCGCTTGACATGTCAGGGCGTGTTTCTTAAAAAGAACTCGATTCGGGTAGCAGAACGTTTCTTCAGCGGGGTTCTCCACCCCCACCTCCTTGGCGTCTGTTGCCCGAATCACTTTTTCCTCTCCTCGATTTTTCACCAACGACTAAAACCAGAAGTTTGCGCTTGGCGTGTTTGACGGCTTGGCGGTTTACTCACTCCCCTCATGAAACAGAAAGCATACGCGCGCGCTGGTGTGGATATCGACCTTGGCAACAGGATGAAGGCGACCCTGCCTCAACTGCTCGCGTCCACGCATCGCCGCGAGGTGATGGGGAAGGTGGGTGGGTTCGGCGGCTTGTTCGCTCTCAACACCCGGCAGCTTAAGCAGCCAATCCTCGTCTCGAGCGTCGATGGCGTGGGTACGAAGCTGAAGATTGCCTTCGCGATGGATCGCCACGACACGATTGGCGAAGACTTGGTGAACCACTGCGTGAACGATATTGCAGTGCTGGGAGCCGAGCCCCTTTTCTTCCTCGATTACCTCGGGACTGGTAAGTTGGAGCCACACGTTTTTACGGAGATCATCAAGGGATTCGCCCGCGGCTGTGCCGCGAACCGCTGCGCGTTGGTCGGCGGCGAGACGGCGCAGATGCCGGGCTTCTACCAACCTGGGGAGTATGACGTCAGCGGAACGATCGTTGGTGTGGTCGAGAAATCCCGGATGCTGGACGGCAAGGCGATTCGCCCCGGCGATGTGGTGATTGGACTCGAGGCGAGCGGTCTCCACACCAATGGCTATTCCCTGGCGCGTCAGATCTTCTTTGATCAACTTAAACTGAAGCCCACGAGCCGCGTGGCTGAGCTTGGCAACACCATTGGTGACGAGATGCTCAAGGTCCACGTAAGCTACGGGATGCTGGTCCAGTCGCTCCTGAAGAAATTTAACCGCGATGGCCAGCCGCGCGTCGTCAAAGGGTTGGCGCACATCACAGGCGGCGGGTTCGTGGACAACATCCCGCGCGTGTTGCCGAAGAAGTGTGACGTGGTGATTCGCAAAGGATCATGGGACATGCTCCCCATCTTCAAGATGATCGAGGCGAAGAGTGGCGTGCCGGATGACGAGCTCTATCAAGTGTTCAACATGGGCATTGGCATGACCATCATCGTTCCGGCGGACAAGGCGGATGCCGTGTTGAAATTCGTGCGGGCGCAGAAACACAAGGCGTGGTTCATTGGTGAAGTCGTCAAAGGCAGCGGCCTGGCGAGAGTCCTTAAAACTTAGAGCAAACTAAATTTTCCAATATGATTCGAGATACCATCAGCAAAATCGAAGAGCGACTGCGCGGGGCGGAATCCGTCAACGATGAGAATCGCGCCGAGTTGCTGAAACTGCTGGCGACGCTGAAGGCCGAGGTTTCGGATCTATCTGAAACCGATGCCGAACAGGCGCAGAGCATCGCAGGCTTCGCGGCGGTCTCGACGCACGAAGCGATTCGGGAGGATAAGAATCCTGAGCTGGCGGAGCTTTCGTTAAAGGGTTTGTCGTCTTCCGTTCAGGGATTCGAGGAATCTCATCCCAAGCTGGTTCAAGCCGTGAACTCCATTTGCACGACGCTGGCGAACCTCGGGATTTGACGCGGTCGTCGCATGTAAACTTTGGAAACAAGGACACCCCAAGCCTCGCGGCTTGGGGTGTCTTGCTGTCCAACGGAACGGGCGTTGGAAATGGTGCTCTTCAACACTCTTAAAACCGCTTTGTCAGATTGAACATGATCAGGTAATCAGCGAACGCTGCGTCGCCGTGACGGGATGGGGATGTGGGATTGGTTTCTTGGTACTGTTTGTCCGGAACGCTCTGCTCGCGGTTGCGGTAGAGGGAAACGGGAGCATAGATGCCGAACGACCATGACTTGTAGGTCGCCATGACGCCGGGCTCAATCGAGATGGCAAAGCCCGGCCGGCGGAAGCCATCGCTGCCACCGATGGCATCATGCACCGGCACGCCTTCAATGCGACCCGCGAGGCTCAACGCGAGCCCATACTTTGGCCATACGACGAATTCAAGTCCGGCTCGTCCCATGTAGGTGTCCGCGATCGACATTTCGGCTTCAAATGGATTGGACCGCGAGGTCAGGACGCCATTCTTCTCTTCTGGTGTGATGGTGTAGGCACCGTTCACGAACGCGTTCAGACGAGGAACGATCTGTTGATAGCCATAGATGCTCAGCGCCAGACCCCAGCCGCCATCACCGGGTTGGATGGATTGATCGACGTTACGTTCTTCGGCGAGAATCTGGCCGTTTCTGAAAACTTGGAAAGTGTCCTTGGCGTCCTTTTCGCCGGTGGGCATGTCGAGCCCGATGCCAATGAGGACGTTGCCTTTCATGTGCGTGGCTGGGTCGAGGATCCACCCGTTTCCTTCGAGGCGCATGTCGCCGATGCCGGAGGATTGAGTATGAAACCGCTGAAGAATGGTTCGGGAGACGTCATTGGAGCGAACAACTTGCGACCGATCGTGGAGCACAAAAGGAATCGTGAAGGATGCGCTAAACCGGGGGTTGAACGCATAAGACAGAGTGACGTCCGTAAATTGTGACTTGTTGATGACCTCGCTGCCTTCCTCCTGACGCTCCTTGTTTTCATGCGAGCCGCTAAAATGACGGTCTGATTGCAGCCAGCGGTAGCCGACGTTCATCTGGAAGCCTGAGGATGGCGGCAGATTCTCGCCGAAGTGCAGGGCGTTTGGCGAGCAGGTCATGCCGGCGCCGCGTGCCGCCACGCAGCCTTGGGCGGATGTGGTGTCAGGCAGCGCGACAGCGACTGCTGCCAAAGCGATGCCGAAGACTGACTTGGTTCCTATTTTGAGAGCATGGAACAGTTGTTGGTTGTTCATAAATTGCAATTTCTGATGATTGTCGTGGTGAACGGCTGGAAGGTAGCAGGGAAGGTCTCCAGGCAGCAGGAGTATGCCGTGAAGTGCTGTGTTTGAGGGGTGAACTGCTGGACTGGGCCGTTGGAAATCTTCGGAAGCATGGCGATCATTCCGTGGCCTGGAGAGAATCACGATGCTGCTATTCCAACGGTCAGCCGTTCTCACACAGCCGGTCGAGGATGAGCCCCGGCGTCACCCAGCCCTGCGGCGAGACGGCTCGCGCGGCTGCTTCAAGTCGTCGGCGAGGTTGTTGACCACGGGATCGTTCGTCGCCCCGGCGAGACGCTCCAGTTCTTCGTTGGATAATCCGGCTTCGGTGCGAAACGCCGCTTTTATGCGTTGCTGCAGATCCATGGAACGCCGAACGTCTTCGGCGCTTTGCATCCGGACGGGAAGTGCGCCGACGCGGAATACGGTGTGTGCTTCGACCCGGTTGTTGTGCGCTTCGAGGACCAGTCCGACGCTCGTTGTGGCGGGCAGATGCGAGACGCTGATGGTGGGAGGGTTGTTGAGCGCGTTACACGACTCGGCATTGTCCGTGCAAATGAAGGAGTTGTCGGAGAGCTGCGTGTCGATTCCGTAAACGCGCGTTTCCTTTGCGCCCAAAAGCTTGAGCATCCAGCCGGGCTTGAGGTGGAAGATTGTGGCGATGCGCGTCCGGTCGGCGCTCAACATCACTCGCAGAAAAGTGCGGGCGAAGCTCTTGTTCGGCTTGTTGGGGATGACCTCGACATCTTCCAGGAACACGAAGCCGAGACGTTCCAGTAACCGCTGGCTGTCGTCGTAGAATACCATGTCCACCCGCTTGAACTGGAGGGCGTCCGCAGGGACATACTGCTGATTCGTATCGCATAACGCGGCGAGATTCTCCGCCGTGCTCTCGGCCAGTTCACGGCGATTGGTCGGCTGCTTGCGGAAGACGATCAGCACGACGCCGCCACCTAGGATGAGCAGTCCAAAGGGTATGGAGGCCCACGAAACATCCACGCTGGGTCCGCCCTGGATCACGATGAGATCGTTCGGAAGGAAATGAACCTTGATGGACCTGTCTGCCACGCCGTCGGTGTGAGTGGATCGGCTCACCTTCAGCTCACGAGTGATGGCCTGCCTGTCCTCGGTCTCGAACTCCACGGTGAGATAGTAGCGCGAACGTCCCTTGGTGCGATGCACGGTGCGTTCATCGACAACCGTCGCGGTGACGGACTGGCCTTCCGTCTGCAATCGCCGGCTCTGGCGATACTCGCGGACGCCGTTGAACAGAAGAACGCCGCCAAGCAAGATGGCGGCAAGCCCGAACAGGACTGCTTTTGTGGTGCGCATTTCTTTTGCACGGTATCGGCGTTGATTTATTCGACCTTGAGTCAGTCGTGTCCTCCTCCGAAGGAACTAGGTGTCGATGGCCTGGCCTTGGTGCGTTCCTTGACGGAGCACTGGTCGGGTGCCAGCCTTTTTTAGAATATGATTCCTGCGATGATCGGTTGTCTGTTGTGCGCGAGTGCGGTGCTGGTTCATGCCAGTGCTCCGCTGGGCGACGTCTGGTGCGGGACGGATGGCGGAGCGCTTCCGGACTTGTGGCAGCAAACAGTTATCGAACTGGAGGCGCTGGAAGAAGTTCCCAAAGCGGACGCGTGGGGTTTTGCTCCCGGTCGCGTCAACGTGCTCCTGAACAAGTTTGCCTTGCTGCATCGCGGCAGTGTGAAGCAGGGACCGCAGACGATGAAGGCGGTCCGTGGAGCCATGGATGCTTTGGGCAAGCTCCGTCCGCAGCTCGTCGATGCCGCGACCACGACCAACGTCAGCAGCTTCACGCAGTCAGTAGCGCAGGTTCGCTCCTTGATGGATGAACTCTACGGCAAGTATTTGCCCGGCTCGCTCAAGCTCGGCATCGCGGCGATCAACCCGGCTCTGATGCTTCCGGCTTCACCGACGCTCATCGTGAAGGCGACCGCACCACCACTGGTCTCCAATCAAACCGTGCAGGTCGATCTGAGACTACGCGATGCGAAGGGCGCGGGAGTCGGCTCCTTGCAGCTCATCGAAACGCACACGCGACGTCTGCACGCCCTGATGATCGATCCGATGCTCGAAGATTATCATCACGAACATCCGATCACTTCCGGTCGCCCCGGCGACTTTGTCTTCGTGTTCACGCCCCGCAAGACGGGGAATTATCTCATGTGGCTCGATGTCACGCCGCTGGCGACCGGCCGGAGCGAAGCACCTCAGGCGGTCATCGGGACGGTGTCGCCCACGCTCGTCATTCCAGCTCGTGTCACTCAGATGCAGAGCAAGGTGGATGGATGGCAGTTCGACCTCAGTTTCGATCGCAAGAAGGTGGTCGCCGGCCAGCCGGTGAACGCCCGGATCCGCGTCTTGGACGCTCAAGGCAAGCCGTGTTTCGCGCTGGAGCCGTTGATGGGAGCCTTCGCTCACATCGTCGGTTTCATGGATGATCGGAACACTGTCATCCATGTTCACTCACACGGTGAGCCGCCGCATGAGCTGTCCCGAAGCGGACCGGAAGTGCCGTTCCGCTTCATCGCACCGAAGAGCGGGTTCTTGAAGTTCTTCGTGCAGACGCAGGTGAACGGAACCGTGATGCTCGCCAAGTTCGGATTCCCGGTGGAGCAGGGGAGGTAGGCGCGCGGGTCAGATTCCGCTCGTCAAACTTTGCGGCCGAGCATGCGGTTCAATGAGTCGGAGGTCTGGTAAACCAGCGCCTCCGGATAGTGCAGGTAGGGATGGAAATACTCGAACGTCAGGTAGCCGCGATAGCCCGTGGCGTCGAGCGCGTCCATGACGCCCGGCCAGTTCGTGGTGCCGTCGAGGAGCGGGCGAAACGTTTCGAGCGAATAGTCCGTGCCCTTCTTCGTGTATTCCTTGAAGTGAATGTTCTGGATGCGCTTGCCGAGGATGGGCACCCAGTGCTCCGCGTGCTGGAACATCGAGATGTTGCCGGTGTCGAAATGAACGCGGATGTGCGGGCTGCTGAAGCTGTCCACGAAGGAGTTCATTTCCATCGGCGTCATCAGGTAGCCGTTGAAGAAGATGTTCTCCATGTTGAGCGTCACCTTGAGCTTCTCGGCTTGCGGGAGGAGCCGGGCGACGGCTTCGCGCGCGCGACGATCGCAGACGTCATTCGGCACTGGTTCGTGATCGGTGCGCCACGGAATATGCACGGCGCCAGGGACGACGAGGACATTCTCGACGCCGAGATCGTGCGCGGCCTGGGCGATCTTGCCGGCCAGCTCGATGCCGCGCTCGCGCTTCACGGGATCGTTGCTCGTCAGCGGATAGGGCCAGAAGAGAAAGGAGCACAAGCCGCTGATGGCGATCCCGATCTGGTCGGCCATCTTGCGAATCTTCTCGTAGTCCTTCGTGCCGAACTTCGGCGAGAGATCATTGTCGAGGTCGTAGTTCAGCTCGATGCCGTCGAAGCCCGCGTCCTTGGCGAGCTGAAGACATTCGCGGAGATTCATCCGATCCGGGTAGGGGAACGCCCAGAGGTTGATCGACTTCTTCATCTCATAACGCTTCGTCGAAGCACGTCGGGCATCTGGCGGGCGCGGGGTTTCGGCGGCTTGGAGGGAGCCGGGTGCGAACGCTGCCGCAGTGACGGCGGAAGCGGTGACCAGGGTGGACTTCAGCGCGTCACGACGGGAGAGCAGGGGATTTGGAGTTTGCATGGCGACTTCATGACAAGAAGGCGCGGAAGATTCAAGGCGGACGAGCGGGCGTTGTTGCGGTTCACTGCCGGTGCGAATCCATCGCTTTGGCGAGCGAACGTGTATAGGCGGGGATGACGTTTTCGCTGAGATGCGTGGTGCGGACGAAGTCGGCATCCGGCAGCGTGGGCGGAAGATTGGTCAAGGCCGTGGCGCCTAGCCAGTCCGCCCATTGCCGAAGCATGGCGGCTTGTTGCGCGGGATAGCGTGCGCCAGCGAAGCGTTCGGGCGCGGGAGTGATGCCGACGAAAAGAGTGACGGCGGGCGGCACGGCGGAGCGGAGGTTGCGAGACGCCTTCTCCAGGGTGGGCGCGAGACGATACTCGGCGGTGCCGGTGAGCGGCTGAGGATCGGGATCGATGGCGCTGCCGGATTCGGCGGTGAGAGCGGATTCGAGATCGCTCGTGAATCCGTAGCGGCGACCGTAAGCGCCACCCAGCGGGAGCGGTAGCGCGCGACTGAGAAGGCGACCCTTGAAAATGTCGACGCCGAGCGCGCGGTTGACCTGGCCGGCGATGGTTTCGGTTGTGAAGTGATCCCGGCCGGCCCAGAAGTTCTCGAGCGTCTCGACGTAGTAAGGTTCCGCGCTGAGGCGGCGCAGGGATTCGGCGTGCATCAGCAGAACGACGGCGCGGAGCTTCCCGGGATTGGCCTGCGCATATTGCCGGAGCATCGAGGCGTGAGCATTGACATCGAGAAAGCTGAACGTGCCGAGATTGAGCACGGGACGCCCCAGCTCTGTGCTGAGCTGGCGTGCGGAAATGTTCATCAGGCAGGACGAGTCGCCGAGGAGAACGATCTCGGCGTCGTGCGTCGATTGGGCCGCGTCGGCTTGATGGAGGAGCACGGTGCGCTCGGTGTCGAGTGTGGGCCGCGGCGCGGGCAGGAGACGAAGGCTGGCCCCGGCGTGCATCAGCACCGCGAACGCGACGACCACTACGCACGGCCAGCCAACGAGTGGCGCGAGGGCTTTGGCGGTGAATTCGCAGGTGTGGCTTTTCATGGGGCGAATCAGAACTGGAAGTAGATGAAGGTGGAGCCTTTCTTGTCCCAGAAGAGGATGACGGCGGTGAGGAGCGCGCCTTGCAGCGTCATCAACAACCAGCGAGGAAGCCCGAGAGGCGCGAGGAGATTGCGGGTCTTGTGCTGCCAGAGCTCCATCGCGGCCAGTGGCAGGGTGAAGACGATTAGGTTGAGGACGAAGCTGGTGATCCAGGCGGGCGCGGTGAAGTCGCCGAGGGCGCGGGTCATGGCGGTGATTTGGCTGAGCGAGGTGGCGCGGAAGAGGAGCCAGCCGTAGAAGACGAAGAGCATGGTGGCGAGCCAGGCGAGGGAGCGGCCGACTTTGGAATTGAGAATTGAGAATTGAAAATTGGTAATGGAAGAGCGAGTGAGGGCGAGGCCGGCTCCATGCCAGAGTCCCCAGAGGACGAAGTTCCACGCGGCGCCGTGCCAGAGTCCGCCGAGCAGCATGGTGAGGGTAAGGTTGATGGTGGTTCGGGTGGAGCCGAGGCGATTGCCTCCGAGCGGAATGTAGAGGTAGTCGCGCAGCCAGGTGGAGAGGCTGATGTGCCAGCGTTGCCAGAACTCGCGCAGGCTCGTGGCGGAGTAAGGGAGGTTGAAGTTCCACATGATGTCGAACCCCAGCACGCGCGCGGTGCCGCGGGCGATGTCCGAGTAGCCGGAGAAGTCGCAATAGATTTGCAGACCGAAGGCGAGCGTCCCCAGAACGACGGTGGCGGCGGAGTAGGACTTGTCGCCGAAGACCATGTCGGCGAGCGGCGCGAAGTTGTCGGCGAGCACGACTTTCTTGAACATGCCCCAGAGGATGAGCCAGATGCCTTCCTGCACCATGGGGAGCGTGATGACGCGCGTGCGCTCGAACTGCGGGAGGAGGTGTCTGGCGCGTTCGATGGGGCCGGCGACGAGTTGCGGGAAGAAGGAGACGAAGGCGAGGAAGTTGGTGAGGCTGCGCGTGGCGGGGAGTTCGCGGCGATAGACGTCGATGGTGTAGCTCATCGACTGGAAGGTGTAGAACGAGATGCCGACCGGCAGGACGAGACCGAGCGTGCGCGGGGCGACGGAGAGACCGAGGGCATTCAAGGCGTCGGTGGCCGCATGGAGGAAGAAGTCCGCATACTTGAAGAAGCTGAGCACGCCGAGATTGGCGACGATGCTGGCGGTGAGGAGATATTTGCGCTGGGCCTGTGACTGGAGGCTGTCCAGACGGCGGGCGATGAAGAAATCGAAGAGGCTGGTGGCGACGAGGAGGGCAAGGAAACGGCAGTGCCAGATGGCGGTGACGAGGGCGTCGGCGGAATTGGCTTCCGACGAATCAGAGACTGGCGCCCACCAGCCGTAGAAGAGGTAGCTGGCGGCGAGGATGAGCCAGTTACGCCGCGAGAGGCTGCCGCGGACGAGCCAGTAAAGCAGCAGGAACGCCGCGAAGAACTGGAGGAAGATGCCGGAATTAAAAAGCATGCTGCCGGAGTGGAGGGCGGGAAACGGCGGGGATCCCCGGCTCTTTTCCGAGCGGGGAGCGCCTCGATGACGGCGTTGTTTGACCCGTATTCAATTTCTGTTAGTCTTGCGGGACACAAGTCATGGAAGCTAGTTCATTTAGTTCGCAGCAGGAAAAGCCGACGCCGGCTTTCACGTTGATTGAGTTGCTGGTGGTCATCGCGATCATCGCGATTCTCGCTGGCCTTCTGTTGCCGGCACTGGGCAAGGCGAAGGAGAAGGCGCGGAGCGTGCAGGATTTGAACAACCTCAAACAGATCGGGATCGCGACGCTGATGTATGCGCACGACAACGAGGGACGGCAACTGCTGGATGCGTTTCCGCAAGGGGTGAATACGTGGGCGTTGATCCTGAGCACGAATTCCAGCCTTACCGCGAGCAACATATTCGTCTGCCCGAGCTACAAGCCGTTTGAGTTTCAGAACTGGCGGCTGACGTATGGCATCCGCCGCGATCCGCCGACTAACTATCTGGGCGGGTCCATCATTGCGCCGCTCCTGTTCATCGACAAGGTGCAGGTGCCATCGGACTACCTGCATGTCGGGGATACGACGAGCCAGGCACAGGACGGCTGGACGGCGCGGCAGTATTACAAGTTCAACGCGGCCGGTCCGGTGAAGAATGTTCACGCGCGACATGGCGGCAAGGCCAATGGGCTCTTCCTCGATGGCCACGCGGAGGGCGCGAACCGGCGCAGGCTGGAGGAACTTGGCGTCGCGGCGGAATACGGCTTCGACACAGCCCCCGGCTACTTCTGACTGATTCATGCAACAGAAGCCTGCACTCATCTTTCTCGTCCTGGGCATCGTCGGCGCAGCGGCGTGGTTCTTCACCCAAGCGGATCCGCAAGGGACGGCGCTGCTGACGCGTGAGCTGGCGGCGCGCGGTTTGGCGGAGGAGTTGGTTCGCTCGCTGCCCGGCTCGAAGATATTGGTGATGTCGAATCCGTTCACGCAGCGTGCGGATATCGCGAAGGCGATTGCTGACATGGAGCAGGCGGGGTTGGCGGGGCTGCGCGCGGGATTGGGAACCAAGATAACCATTGGCGCGGTGGCGTTCCCAGAGTTGCGGCCTGAGGCGCGGGAGAATCCGGCGGCGCTCCTGTCGGATGTGGAGACGACCACGCCGTTAAGTTTTCTCGTGGCTCCCGATGGGTTCGACAAGCTCATCAAGCAACACGGCGATTGCGCGGTGGTGGTCAGCCTGATTGGTCTGCCCGTGGAGTTGAACGAATGTCAGGCGTGGAATGCGGCGTCGTCGTCGAAGTTCGCGCTGCTCCTGCCCGACTTCCGAGGTATCGCCGACGCCCAGACGATTATCAAGGCGGTGAAGTCCGGCAAGCTCGTGGCCTTTGTCCTGCCGAAGCCCGGCGGGCCCGGGGGCGATGCACCGGCGGGGAAGGATTGGAAAGCCGAGTTCGCGAAACGCTTCGTCCTCGTGACCGCTGCGAACGTGGAGCAGCTCATCGCGACTTCGCCGGAGCTGTTCTGAAATTGGCGGCTACAGGCGCAGGTGATCCCAGAGCGCCGCAGGTTGCAGGCGGAGGTTGATGTAGAACACCCCGAAGTCCCCGTAGCGCGCGCTGACGTCATCGAAGCGCATTTCGTAAACGATCTCCTTGAGCGCGTCGATCTGATGCGCCACGAGGGTGACGCCCCATTCCCAGTCGTCGATGCCGGTGGAACCGGTGATGAGCTGGGAGACGCGACCGGCGTATTTGCGGCCGACCCGCGCGTGCCCGCCCATCAGCTTTCTCCGCGTCGCCATGTCGAGCACGTACCAGTTGTCGTTCCCGGAACGGCGCTTGTTCATCGGGTAAAAGGACATCACTTCCCAGTCGGCCAATTCGGGGTAGAGCCGGTAGTGCTCGTACTCCTTCTTGCGCGCATCGAGCTCAGCGAAGCGTTTGTCGAAGGCCTCGGTGCCCGGTTCGAGCTTCTCCTGCTCGGTCAACATGCGGCGATTGTCATCGTCCGTGGACATGTATTCGCTGAGCTCGGTCACGCTGAGGTAGGTGTAAACCGTCTGCAAAATGCCGGGAGGGAAACACGCTTCCAAATCACGGTGCATCTGGCCGATCTGGCCGAACTCGGCGGCGTAGAGCATGAACGCGAAGTCTGCTTTGCCGCCGACGTTCGCGTAGGTGACGAGCCGCGGGTGGGAGACTTCGGCGTTCGCGGCGCAGAGAGCTTCCAGGCGCGCACGCACGGCGGCGGATTCGCCGGGTGCAAGTTGCGACCAGCGGACGCGATCTATTTTATAGAAGAGGTGCATCACATGGATGCCCCGGTCGAGTTTCACAGTCGGAATGGTGGTCATGGTAAATCGGGCTTTGGTGAGGCGGAGGCTGTGGGCTTACTCGACGTGCAGCGCTTGGTCGAGAAACTGGTTCAAGTGAAGGAGGAGCGCGGAGTCATTGACGACGAGCGTGGCACCCGACTGACGGGCCTTTTCGTGCGCCTGGACGTTCTGCTGGCTGGCGAAGGCGACGATGGGAATGTGGCTGGTTCCGGCGTTGCGCCGCAGCGTGGCGATGGCGTCGCAGATGGATTCGTAACGAGGCTCCAGATCGATGAAGACGAGCATGGGCGTCTCGCGTTCCGCCGTGGATTGCAGGTCCGCCGGTGCCGGCACGGGCTGCACGCGATAGCCAAGATCCTGCAGCCGGTTGACCAACTGGCCACCGGGCAGGAGTTTCTCGTAGAGCAGCAGCGCGAGCGGTCGCTTCATCGGCGGAAGAGTGGGACAGCACATCCGAAATTGCAAAAAACTTTTCGACTCCATCCGTTTTTCGACATCCGGGATGTGAGGATCAAAGTCGCCTGATGTCGGGCTGGTGTGGTTTTGGGGCAAATACGTTTTGCCTTTTTGAAGTGATCCTTCCAATCATCCGTTGGTCTTCGGCAGCAATATCGGTGAAGGATATTCTTAACACGTAACATGGCTGAACAAGATGATGAGTCCCAATCCGGGCGACGCGACTTTCTGCTGAAAGCCGCCGCTGTTGGAATTGGCGCGGTGACAACGCTGGTGCCTGCGGGCGCGGGATTGGTCACGCTGCTGGATCCGCTGCGGCACAAGGCCAGGGCGGGAACGTTTCTGCGCGTGGCGACTTTGAACGCGCTGCCCGAGGACGGAACGCCGCGTCAGTATCCCGTGGTCTCAGAGCGCCAGGATGCGTGGAACAAATTCCCCCAGGTGCGCGTCGGTGCGGTTTACCTGCGCCGGACAGGAGCGAAGGACGTTCAGGCCATCAACGTCGTCTGTCCGCACGCCGGTTGCTTCGTGAATTATCAGCCGGACCAAAAACAATATCTCTGCCCCTGCCACAACAGCAGCTTCGCGCTCGACGGCGCGATCAAAGATCCCAGCAGCCCGAGCCCGCGCCCGCTGGACACGATGGAAGTGAAAGTCAGCGATGACGGCGGCGTGTGGGTGAAGTTCGAGAATTATCGCGCTGGCGTTCACGAGAAGGTCGTCGCGTCATGAATTCGCTGCTCGGCTGGCTGGACCAGCGCACTGGCTACAAGGCGATCGTGAAGCATGCCTTGTATGAGAACGTTCCCGGCGGCGCGCGCTGGCGCTACGTCTGGGGCAGCACGCTGACCTTCTGTCTCGCGATCCAATTTATCACGGGAATCTTCCTTTGGATGGCCTACAGCCCGAGTTCGCAGACGGCGTGGGAGAGCGTTTACTACATCCAAAATGAGATGATGGGCGGCTGGTTCCTGCGCGGTTTGCATCACTACACGGCGCAGGCGATGAACGTCCTGCTGGTCTTGCACCTGATGCAGGTCGTCATCGATGGCGCTTACAAGGCACCGCGCGAGATCAACTTTTGGTTCGGCCTCGGGCTGCTGATGCTGGTGATGGGTCTGTCGCTCACGGGCTACCTGTTGCCTTGGGATCAGAAAGGTTATTGGGCGACGAAGGTGGCGACGAGCATCGCGGCCATCACGCCCGTCTTTGGCGCGGAAGTGCAGAAGCTGATTATTGGCGGCTCGGATTATGGGCATCACACGTTGACCCGTTTCTTCGCGCTGCACGCAGGCGTGCTGCCCGCGTCGATCATCGCGCTGTTGGTGGGGCATATTTATCTGTTTCGTCGGCATGGCTTGAAGGCGAAGGAGCCGAGGATGCGCCCCGATGCGGCGTTCTGGCCGGACCAGGTGTTGAAGGATGCCGTGGCCTGTCTGGCTGTGCTCGCGGCGGTGTTGTTCCTCGTCATCCGCACGCACGGCGCGGAGTTGACGGCACCTGCCGACCCGTCGGAACCGTATTCAGCAGCGCGGCCGGAATGGTATTTCCTCTTCCTGTTCCAGTTCCTGAAATATTTCCCCGGCGGCACGGAAATCTGGGGGGCGATCATCATCCCGACGGTCGTGATGCTCGTGGTGTTTGCCATGCCGTTTTTTGGAAATTGGAAGCTGGGTCACCGGTTCAATCTCGGCTTGATGTGGTCGCTGCTGGCGGGTGCCGGGCTGTTGACGTGGCTGGCGATCGCTGAAGATGGGCGGAACCCCGACTATCTCGCTGGCGTCAAAGCCGGGCACATCGAGGCGGAGCGCGTGAAGGAACTCGCGCAGTCACCAGCGGGCATCTCGCAACTGGGCGCGGTGAATCTGCTGCGCACTGATCCGTTGACGCAGGGGCCGAAGCTCTTCGCGAAGAACTGCGCCAGTTGCCATCGCTACGACGGGCACGATGGATTGGGAAACGTTCCGAAGGATGCGCAGTCGGCGGCGGACCTCAAGGGATTCGCTGGCCGGCCATGGCTGGCCGGATTGCTTGATCCCGCCAAGGTCGGCTCCACGAATTATTTTGGAGGGACGAAGTTTCGCGACGGCAAGATGGTGAAGTTCGTGAAGAAGGACATCGCGGGCTTTTCTGCGGAGGAACAGGCGCAGTTGAAGAAAGTCATCGCGGCCATTTCCGCCGAAGCTGAACTCAAGAGCCAGCGCACGTCTGATGTAGTGGATGCTGCTGTCATCGCGGAAGGCCGGGCCCTGGCGGCAGGCGACTCGATGCGTTGTACTGAGTGCCATCAGTTCCGCCGGAAGGACGATGATGCGTCCGCGCCGGACCTCACCGGCTACGGATCGCGCGAGTGGTTGATCTCCATCCTTTCAGATCCGGCGCACGATCGGTTTTACGGCAAGCGCAATGATCGCATGCCCGCGTTCGGAAAGGACGAGGTCCTCGACGCTCAATCCATCGGCTTGCTGGCAGACTGGCTGCGCGGCGATTGGTACGAAGCACGGTAGGCAGCCCCGTATAAAGCAAACGAGGACAGGTGAACCTGTCCTCGTGTGACTTGAAATAGGATGCAGAGAACCCGCTAGACTCCGCTCATTCCCAGCAGGAACATGATGTTGCTCTGGGTCTTTTTGAGTTTGTTCAGGAGAAGCTCCATCGCCTCCACTGGCGGCACTCCGGTGAGCGCACGGCGGAGCATGACGACCTTGTTGTATTCGTCGGGATGGTAGAGCAGCTCTTCCTTGCGGGTGCCGGACATCTCGATGTTGACCGAGGGGAAGATACGGCGATCAACAAGATGGCGATCCAGATGAATCTCCATGTTGCCGGTGCCCTTAAACTCTTCGAAAATGACTTCATCCATGCGGCTGCCGGTATCGACGAGAGCCGTCGCCATGATGGTCAGTGAACCGCCCTCTTCGATGTTACGCGCGGCGCCGAAGAAGCGCTTCGGCTTGTGCAATGCGTTGGCATCGACACCGCCGGAAAGAATCTTGCCGGAGTGCGGCTGCACGGTGTTGTAGGCGCGGGCCAGTCGAGTGATCGAGTCGAGCAGGATGACTACGTCGCGCTTGTGTTCCACCATGCGCTTGGCCTTTTCGATCACCATTTCGGCGACCTGCACATGGCGCTCGGGCGGTTCATCGAAGGTCGAGCTGATGACCTCTGCGCCTTTGCAACTGCGCTCCATGTCCGTCACTTCCTCGGGGCGCTCGTCGATGAGCAGGATGAAGAGGTAGGACTCGGGATTGTTCTTGAGGATGGCATTCGCCAGCTTCTGCATCAGCACCGTTTTGCCGGTGCGCGGCGGAGCGACGATGATGCCGCGGGTGCCCTTGCCGATCGGACAGACCAGATCAACGACACGGGTGGAAAGCTCGTCCTGATCTGTCTCTAGGATGAACCGCTTGTTGGGGAAGAGCGGCGTGAGGTTCTCAAAATGTGTCTTGTCCTTCGCTTTCTCCGGGTCTTCCGTATCGACTGCTTCGACTTTGAGGAGGGCGAAGAAACGTTCCTTCTCCTTTGGCGGACGGATCTGGCCGGCGATCAGGTTGCCGGTCTGGAGATCGAAGCGGCGGATCTGCGACGGCGACACATAGATGTCTTCCGGGCAGGAAAGATAGTTGAAGCTTTGCGAGCGGAGGAAGCCGAAGCCTTCGGGCAACACTTCCAGCACGCCTTCAGAGAACAGAATGCCGCTGCGTTCGGCGTTCTTCTGGAGGATGTGGAAGATGACCTCATGCTTGCGCATGGTGCCGAAGTTCTCGATGGTCAAGTCCTTCGCCATCTGGTTCAGCTCAGTCATCGACATCGCCTGCAGCTTGGCGATGTTGATGGTAAATGCAGGCTTGGTGGACGCCGCAGCAGCCGCTTCTTCCTCTTCCTGCGTTTCAGGAGGCACCTCTACCGGATGAGTCGGCAGTTGGATGTCGGCTTCGTTCTTGGTCAGCGCTTGCGGGGCGGGTCCGGGTCCTCGCTGGGGCTTGCTTGGCCGGCCACCTTTTTGGAAGCGGGGCGGTCTTGGTCCGCCTCCCGCAGTCGTGTTGCTGGTCTGCTGTGCAGGGTGGGCTATGACAGTGGCTACATTGCCATCCTGAGGCAGCGTCGCGTTCTCAGGCTGCTTTTTTGACGGCCCTTTGGGGCGGGGAGATCTTTTCGGAGGGAGCGGATTGTCGGGCATAATGGTTACTGTATATCAGCTAAAAGCTTCGTCGCGAAACGAACCGATGCGCAAGCCGGGGTTGATAGGACGCAGCAGTCGCTTTGTTGGATTGACCAAGGGGATGATTCTTTCAGGCCCCCGGCCAATTCGGAGATTAGTCTGGCTTAAGTCAGTTCACTCAATACGGCAATGGAAATCTCGCCGTAAGTTCGCGAACACGTTGGCGCACTGCATGGGCGGCGTCAACATTCTTTATATCCATCAATACTTCGCTGATCATGTCAGCGATCGCCGCCATTTCCGCCTCCTTCATTCCACGGGTTGTGACAGCCGGAGTGCCGACTCGAATGCCGCTGGCCTGGAACGGCGAACGGGTCTCGAAGGGAATGGTGTTCTTGTTCACCGTGATGCCCGCTTCATCGAGGGCGATCTGGCAGTCCTTCCCGGTCAGTCCGCGCAATCCCACATCGACCAGCGCCAGATGATTCTCCGTCCCGCCGCTGATCAACCGGAAGCTGTTTCGTTTGAGCCCCTCGGCCAGCGCCTTCGCGTTCTTCACGATCTGCTGCTGGTAACTCTTGAAGCCCGGTTGCAGCGCTTCCTGAAAGCAGACGGCCTTCGCCGCGATGACGTGCATCAATGGTCCGCCCTGGATGCCGGGGAACACCTGCGAGTCAATCTCCTTCGCGTATTTCTCTTTGCACATCACGAGGCCGCCGCGAGGGCCGCGCAAGGTTTTGTGCGTTGTGGTGGTGACGAAATCCGCGTGGGCCATCGGGCTCGGATGTTCTCCCGCCGCGACCAGTCCGGCGATGTGTGCGATGTCCGCCAGCAGCATCGCGCCGACTTCACGGGCGATCTCGCCCATGCGCGCGAAGTCGATGATGCGCGGATACGCGCTGGCACCGACAGTGATCATCTTCGGACGATGCTCCCGCGCCATCTGCGCCAGTTGATCGTAGTCGATGCGCTCGTCTTCCTTGCGCACGCCGTAGTGAACGATCTCGAAGAACTTGCCGGAGAAATTTGCCTTGTTGCCATGGGTTAGATGCCCGCCGTGGCTCAAGTCCATCGTCAGCATCTTGTCGCCCGGTTTCAGGAAGGCGAAATAGACCGCCATGTTTGCGCCGCTGCCGGAGTGCGGCTGCACATTGGCGTGTTCAGCCCCGAAGAGTTTCTTCGCACGATCGATCGCGACTTGTTCCACGGTGTCGACGTTCTCGCAGCCGCCATACCAGCGCTTCTTCGGATAGCCTTCCGCGTACTTGTTCGTGAGCACGGAGCCCTGGGCTTCCATGACCGCCGGGCTGGTGAAGTTCTCGCTGGCGATCAGCTCGATGTTTTCCTGCTGACGCTGGCGTTCAAGATTGATGGCCTGGGAGATTTCGGGGTCAACGTGGCTGAGTTTCAAATCCATAAGTGCGGTTGTAGGTTCAAACTTATTGACGCGCCGCTCATGACGGCCGCCTTCAAATGGTGCGTTCAGAAAAGCATCGACGATGCGAATGGTGGACTCCGCGTCCGCGCCCTCCGCGCCCAGGCAGAGAACATTGGCGTTGTTGTGCCGGCGGGACATCTCGGCGGTATGCGGATCCACAATGAGCGCCGCGCGTATGCCGGGAACCTTGTTCGCCGCAATGCTCATCCCGACGCCAGTCGTGCAAATGAGGATGCCGAATTCATTTTGGCGCTCCGCCACGCTCTGGGCCACGGCGTGCGCGTAGTCCGGGTAATCCGTGGACTCCCGTGAGTTCGTGCCGAAATCCGCCACCGCCACACCGCGCTTCTTCAGGTGAAGCTTGAGAAATTCCTTGAGTTCAAAACCGCCATGGTCCGAACCGATCGCAATCGTCTTCGGTGGAGCGGATTCGCGCTGCCCTGAAGACACGGAGGTTTGCTCAATGAACTTCATCATCGAAGCGATCCCTTGCTCCACCTGATCGCGGCAGTTCTGGTAAACTTCCAGCGAGCCGCCAATTGGGTCGGAAATATCATTCTCGTAGCTGTCGAGAGTCTCATCGAACTCGCGCAGGAGGAACGTCTTCTCTGCTGCCTGCGGGTAGAGCAGCATGATGGCGTCCACGTGGCTGTGCGTCATCCCGAAGATGTAGTCCGCGCGGCGGACGAGATCCGCCGTCAGCATCCGGCTGCGCTGCCGGGAGATATCGATGCCTAGTTCGCGCACCGCCCGCACGGCATGTTCGCTGGGCGGCAGGCCATCGATCGCCCCGACACCGGCTGAGAACACCTCGAAATCGCCCCGGCCTTTGACGGCATGGCGAAAGAGCCCCTCGGCCATGGGACTGCGACAAATGTTGCCAGTGCAGACAAAAAGGATGGTTTTCATTCCAGACTCAACGGCGATAAAATTGGTCGTGGCACCCCAAAACGTCAACGGCGAAATCCATTTGGGCCGAATCGAACGATTCTCTCCCCGCGATACAGTTCACAAACAAGGCGCCTCCGTCGTAAGAAGGCGGACGGGCTGCCATGCGCCATCCATTCGCCACCAATGTCAATTGACGTCATCGGTATGAGAAGGTCAGGGAATTGATTCAGGGACGAGGTGGAGGTCGGCTTGCCACGGTCAGGGTCCACTCCCTCACGTCGCTGGCGACAATACAACGGGAGCGCGTGAAACCGGCTATGGAAGAAACCCCGGACAGGGGACGTGGACTTCAAAGAGGTCGAAATAAGACGCCAGGTTCAATGACGCACGTCAATGATGTCGCCGGGTTCGAGGACAGGATTTTCCTGTCCACGGAGGAGCCGCCGGACATTCACTTTGAAGACTTCCCCTTTGCGCGTGACGGTGAGGGTATGAGGATTCTGATCCCGGGTGTATTGCGCGGATTCGAGGGCTTCAACGAGGGTCAGGTCTTCACGCCAGACAACGCGCGGATTCCTGATGTCGCCGCGAAACCAAACGGCTGGTTCGCGTTGTTGCAGTTCCATCGCTTCGCGTCGCTGACTCTCAAAGAGAGTCTTCTGTGCTTCGCGACGTGCGCCGGACTTGGTGACGCAACTGGTGGCGACCAAGGCGAGAACGATGCAGGTGAGAAGGTGGCGCATGATGGAATCAGCAGCTCGTCGGGACTTCCTGGAGCACTTCGACACAATGCGGAATCGCGCCGACGACGAAGCTTAAACATTCCACGGCGCCGCTGGGCTTGCCGGGCAGGCAGATGACGAGGGCGTTGCCGACGACTGCGGCGAGATTGCGCGAAAGGATGGCGTTCTTGGTAATCTTCATCGACTCGGCGCGCATGACTTCGCCGAAGCCGGGGAGTTCCCGGACGGCAATCTCACGGACGGCTTCCGGCGTGACATCGCGCAGCGCAACGCCGGTGCCGCCGGTGGTGAGGATCAGCTGGCAGCCCTGGTTGATCTGTTCGCGAATCGCGCGCTGGATGTCGCGTATCTCGTCGGGCACGAGCGCCTCCGCGGCGGCTTTCCAGCCGTAGCCTTCAGCGGCTTTCTTGAGCGCGGGACCGCCGAGATCGTCGTAGAGACCTTTCGATGCGCGGTCTGAAATCGTAATGATGCCGGTGTGGATCTGCATGGCGGGAGTTAAGCAGTGCGGGAAGGAACGGTAAATCAGGAATCGAAGAGTGGTGCGTCAGCGGTCACAGTCACTGCTTGAGCTCTCGTTTGGTCTTCGACACGAGCTTGATCGCGCCGATGGTCATGCGTTTGTCCACCGCCTTGCACATGTCGTAGATCGTCAGCGCGGCGATGGCGACGGCGGTGAGCGCTTCCATCTCGATGCCGGTTTGCGCCGCGATCTTGGCGCTGGCGCTGATGGCGATGCGGTCGCGAGTTTTCGGAATCTCAAAGTCCACCTCGCAGTGCGTGATGGGCAGCGGATGACAGAGGGGGATGAGCTCGCCGGTCTTCTTCGCGGCCTGAATGCCGGCGATGCGGGCGGTGGCGAGCACGTTGCCTTTCGCGATCTGGTTCGACTGGATGAGGGCGATGGTTGCCTTCTGCAAACGAATCTCGCCGCGCGCCAAGGCTTCGCGGAGCACGATGGGCTTGTGGGAAACGTCAACCATGCTGGCCTGGCCGCGGGAATCGATGTGGGTGAGTTTCACGGGGATGATTTTGGCTTCAAGAGAGTCTGGCTCCATTCGGCAACAGCAGCACGGATGTCGTCGCCCGTGTGGATGCGCGGCTTGACGAACTTTGGAGTGAACCACGGAAAGCCACCGACGAGATCGGGCGTCACCAGAATCTGTCCGTCGCAATCCGGGCCGGAGCCGATGCCGATGGTGGGGATCGAGATGGATTGCGAAATCTCCCTCGCCACGGGAGGCGTGACGAGCTCAAGCACAATGCCGAAGGCCCCGGCTTCTTCTAGTGCCTTTGCGTCGGCGAGGAGGGCGGCGCGTTCGGCGTCCTGCCTGCCCTTGATGTGATAGCCGCCTTCCTCCAGCACGCTCTGCGGCAACATGCCGAGGTGGCCGAGAAACGGAATGCCTGCGCCGACGATGGCGCGCACTTGCTCGAGGATGGATCGACCGCCTTCGGCCTTCACGGCTTCGGCACCGGCGGCGACGAGGCGCTGCGAATTCTCCAGCGCGCTGCGCGGATTCTCGTAGCTGTGGTAGGGAAGGTCGGCGGCCAGCAAGGCGCGTGGTCTGGCGCGGGCCACGGCGCGGACGTGATGCTCCATTTCCGCCATCGTCACGTGCGTGGTATCCGGGTACCCGAGCACAACCATGCCGAGCGAATCGCCGACGAGGATGAGCGGGATGCCGGCTTCATCGAGGAGCTTGGCGAGCGGATAATCGTAGGCCGTGAGCGAAGGAATGAGTTCTCCGCGAGATTTCATCGCGCGAAGATCGGCAGGCGTTACTTTGGCGGCGACCATTGCGGTACGATTGCGATGAGCGAGAGGAGGGACAAGGGTAAAGTTTGCCTCGTCCGGATGATGGAGGATTACTTCGTTGAACTGGCGGGCGGTGCTGATGGGCTCAATTGTTTGTCGAACCAGTCGGCCATTACTCGCACTTCCTGCGACATGGTGAGCCATGGATGGCCACCGCCGGCTTTGACAATCAGCTCGGCTGAACCTCCGGCGCTCTTGATCGCAGCGACCAATCTCTCGGAGTGCGAGAGAGGAACGACTTTGTCCGCGTCGCCGTGGATGAGCAGGAAGGGAGTGGTGGGCTTGCCGACGCGATGGAGCGGCGAGACGGCTCTCGCGGCTTTCTTGATCTCCTCGTCACTGTGCCCTTGCTTGCCGTTCAAGAAGAGCAGGGGAGCGAGAATCTTCATGTCCGGCTCCTTGCCGTTGTCCCAATCGACCAGGTCCGTTGGCGGGAAGAAGACGCCGACGGCGCGCACGGTGGTGTCATGGCGCTCCAGCGGATTCTTGGAGTTTGCCTTTGCCTCGACGGGCGTGAGGGCGGCGAGCGTCGCGAGGTGTCCGCCGGCGGATGCGCCCGTGATGCCGAGTCGCAACGGGTCGATGCTGAATTCGCCCGCGTGTTCCTTCGCATAACGGATCGCCAGCTTCACATGTTGATCCATCTCGGCGGCGGTGTAGCGCGTCTTCGAGCCCGGTCGCGCCGCGAAGACGATGTAGCCTCGCGAGCAGTAAATGTTGTAGAGCTGCGCGATGGTGTGGTCGCGAATCTTGTTCCGGTCGGAATACCACGCGCCGCTGACGACATCGACGATGGCGAGGCCGTTGGACTTTCCCTTCGGTGTGAAAATATCCATCAGTAAACCGGTCCCATGTACCTCGCCGAAGACGATATCTTTGCGTTGGACGTAGGGAAGTTCGTCCTCCGCTCGCGCGAGCGTCGGGATGAGAACCATTGTGACGAGGAGGGCGAGAATGGGCGCGGTTCGCATAAGCGGGAGCATGTAGTGAGGGTTGACGATGAGTCTCGTGTAAAGATTCCCGTTTCGATTGTCGAGGTCGTTCCCGGTTGCATTCGCCAGCTGGTCGGTGGTTAAGGGGGGGTAAAAGAGTTGTAACCCCCGTTTCGCCCACCGCGTCATTCACTGTGTCGGCAACGACAGTTAAACAAACAATAAACGATAGAAAGATTCCTCATATGTTGCGTGTATTGATTCTTGTAGTTGGTTTGACCAGCGCCATGGCCTTCTCGGCTCGCGCTGAAGATGAAAAGGCGCCGGAGAAGCCCAAGCGCCCCGCGTTGACGGAAGAGCAGAAGGCTCTCCGCAAGGAAATCACTGGCAAATACGACAAAGATAAAGATGGCAAACTCTCCCCCGAAGAGCGCAAAGAAATCAGCGCCGAGGACAAGGAGAAGATGCAGAAGGCCGGTCTTGGTGGCCCCCGCAAGAAGAAGGAATAAGGCTTTCCTTTAGCTTTAGCCCCATCGTCAGTCGGCCTCTGGCTGGATTGACGGTGGGGTTTTATTTTGCCCCGGCGCGGTGGCGGATGCGCAGGAAGAAATTCGATCCGATCAGAAATTCAAAGTCGGTGCGGACTTGTTCAAACGTCAGATGCCCGAGGTCCGGATCGCTTTGCAGCCTGTCAATGTAGCTGCTGCGACTCGCCTCGAAGGTGACAATGGGATAGCAACGCGCTTCGTCCCTGGTGACGCGCATCATCTCGAGGACGGATCGTTTGTGGAACTTGTAGTCGAAGCGGTGTTCGTAAACAAAGAGCAGATAGGAAGTCAGTGTGATGTCGAACTGCCCGTCGGCGAACGGGAGCCGTGGCAGATTGCCCGCGACATAGCGCGCACCGCGCTGCGTCCGGTAATCGGCGAGGAACGCCCGGTAGGCGCGCTCGCGGTAGCGCCGCATTCCCTCCGGTGACTGGTAGAAATCCCACTTGTAAGTTTTCGCCAGCGCGATATTCCGCGTGACTTGATCCAGGTCCGGCTCGCAGCGGGATTGGATCTCGTCGGGCGAGGAATCGTAGATGAGATCGAAGGCGGTGGCGTGAATGTCTTGCGCGTTGGCCTCCGCGCAAAAGGAGCTGACACCCGATGCGACATCGAGCACCGAACGTCCGCGCAAGGCTTCGGGATCGAGGGCGAAGTAGAGGACGTATTCTTCGAACGTGCGGCCGAGGAGCACGACTTTTTCGAGGACGAGACCTTGCTTGCTCATGAGGGCGGAAGGGCGCTACGCCTGCGGTTGATAGCCCAGGAGCCGCCGCTCCTTGATGATCGCTGAAACTTCGGCGGGCACCATTTCTTCCCACGAGGCATCGCCGCTCTTGATCTTGGCGAGGGCGCTGCGGGAGAGGATGGGCAGGCATTTCTCGTCGATATCCCGCAAGGCCTCGATGTAACGATTCTCGTGGAGGTAGGCGAAGAGATGGCTGAGATGCGGCGCGACGCGCATGTTCCCGGCGGTGATGAGCGCGCCGTTCTTTTGTTCCTGCTGCGGATAGACGTAGAGCTTGAGATCGTTTTTGAACATGCGCCCGAACGATTCGAGAATGCCGCCCTCGAGATCCGCGTAATACTTCTCGTCGAAAATCTCGCGCAGCGTCGGCACGCCCATGACGATGCCGATCTTCTTCTTCGTGTAGCGAAAGAGATACGACGCCAGACGGTGGAACTCCGCGTAGTTCGAGACCATCACGGTCTTGCCCAGCGTGCTGAGGATGTCCACGCGGTCGAGGAAGTCGCGGTGATCGATCGCGCCGCCATCCGCCAGGTTCTTCAACGTCATCTCCATCAGCACCAGCGTCTCCTCGCCTTCCACGCCGGGCTCCTGCACGAATTGCGCCTGAGCGCAGTGCAGCATGTCGAGCGTGACCTTCGTGACGGGCCGGAAGCTCCCGCGCTCGACGAGGATGGGCTTCTTGTAAAGCGTCTCGGCGGCGTTCACCACCTCGCCGTTGGCCGTGAACATCGCGGCGCGCGTCAGGCCGCGTTGCACGAGTTGCAGGCTCATCAAGCGGTTGTCCAGCGCGGCGTAAGCCGGGCCGGAGAACTTGATCATGTCCACCTCGATCCGTTCCGGCGTGAGCGAGTCGATCAGCGACTGGATGATCGTCTCCGGTTCGCGCGTGTGATAGATGGCGCCGTAGAGCAGGTTCACGCCGACGATGCCGAGCGCTTCCTGTTGCGGTAGGTTTTCTTTGTCCACCATGCGGACGTGCAGAAGAATCTGCGAAGGCTCGGCACCGGGCTCGGATTGGAACCGAACCCCCATCCATCCGTGGCATTCGTCGCGATGGATGTAGCCCTGGGCGGCGGCCGTTTCGGCGAAGGCGAAGAAGCGCGTGCTCTCGCCGCGTTGCTCCCTCAAACGTTCCAGCAGCAGCCCATACTCATGGTCCAGCATGGTGAGCAGTCGCTGGCGTCCGACGTAACGCTCGCACTTGCCATAGATCGCATCGCTCACCTGCATGTCGTAGGCCGAGATCGTTTTCGCGATCGTGCCGGACGCGCCGCCGACACGGAAAAACCAGCGGGCGACCTCCTGTCCGGCCCCGATCTCGGCGAAGGTGCCATAGACAGCCTTGTCGAGATTGATGCGGAGAGCCTTCTGGTGGGTGCCTATGGATTCGGGAACAGTGCCAACGCCAACTGTATTCATTGCGGTGCGAGTATGTGGAGGCGAACCAGCGTCGCCTAGAGGAAAAAGCAGCCTGTCAGGAACGGCTTCCGTTGGCGATTCCTGGTGCAGTCAGGGACCGGAGCCAACGGTGCGTCCAGCCGTCAGCATTCGGCGAATGAGCGATCAGGTCCGGTGTTTCGGCGAACGGCGCAGGCCCGCCTGGAACCACAGGCGCCACACCATCCAGAAGGCTTCCCAGACGATCTTCCGCGACATCTTGGAGCTGCCTTGAATCCGGTCGGTGAAGATGATCGGGACTTCGGCGATCCGCATCCCCTGCATCCAGATCTTGTGGCTCAGCTCCACCTGGAAGCTGTAGCCGTTCGAGCGCACGGCATCGAGGTTCAAACTCTGGAGAGCGCGACGGCGGAAACATTTGAAGCCGCCCGTCGGATCGCTGATGCGCATCCCGGTGACGAAGCGCACATACATGCCGGCGCCCATGCTCAAGATGAGCCGGTTCAGCGGCCAGTTGATGACGCGAATGCCATCGCAATAACGCGAGCCGATGACGAGATCGGCGTTCTGCGCGGCTTTGAGGAAGACCGGAGTGTCATCGGGGTTATGCGAGAAATCGCCGTCCATCTCGAAGATGAATTCGTAATCCCGCTGGAGCGCCCAGCCGAAACCCGCGCAGTAAGCCCGACCCAATCCGTCCTTGTCCTTGCGATGCAGGACGTGCAGCCGGGGATTTTTGGCGACCAATTCATCCGCCAGCTTTCCCGTTCCGTCCGGCGAATTGTCATCGACCACCAGCACATCCACCTCGACCGGCAACGCCATCAGGCGTTGAACCAGCGGCGGCAGATTATCGCGCTCGTTGTAGGTCGGGACGATGACTAATGTTTTCTGGCTCATGCATGGGACAATGCCCGAAGACAACTAAGCGAGGAACCCCTTGAACTCAACCTTGAAGTTGGTTCGTTAAGTGCGAAATCGCGGCGCGCATTGCGGCATTGAAACCATTCTGCGCCGCTGGCAACCTCCGCAGCCATGAGTCATTTGACCCGGGCACGCACGGTGTTCGACATCGAGATCGCCGGCATCAAAGCCGTGCGCGCCCTCCTGGACGACGCCTTCGAACGCGCCGTCGAACTGGTCGTCGCCACGCTCGGACAGCGCGGGAAGATCGTCATCGTCGGCATCGGGAAGTCCGGCAACATCGGCCAGAAGATCGCCGCAACGCTCACGAGCACCGGTTCAACGAGCGTCGTCTTGAACAGCGTGGACGCGCTGCATGGCGACCTGGGAATCCTCAACGACGGCGACCTCGTCCTCGCGCTGAGCTACTCGGGCGAATCGGAGGAGTTGATCAACCTGCTTCCCGCGATGAAGCGCTTCTCGGTGCAAATCATCGCCATGACCGGCAACGCCAAGTCAACCGTCGCCAAACGCAGCGATGTGGTGTTGAACGTCAAGGTGCCGAAGGAGGCGTGTCCGTTCAATCTCGCGCCGACCTCCAGCACCACGGCCATGCTGGTGATGGGCGACGCACTGGCGATGGCGGTCCTCCAGGCGCGCGGTTTCAAGGAGCAGGACTTCGCCCGCCATCATCCCGCCGGCGCCATCGGCCGCTCCCTGCTGCTTCAGGTTCGCGACATCATGCGCAAGGATTCGCGCAATGCCGTCGCTCAGGAAGCTTTGACCGTGAAGGAAGCGTTGCTCGTGATGACGCACGCGAAGTCCGGCAGCGTCAGCGTGGTCAATGCGCGCGGCAAGCTCGTCGGCGTGTTCACTGATGGCGACCTGCGCCGGCACATGGCCACAGATGAGAAAATCCTGATGAGATCGCTCTCCAGCGTGATGACGCGAGATCCTATTTGTCTCAAGGATGACGCCCTGGCGATGGAGGCATTGAAGATTTTTAACGAGCGGAACATCGACGACTTGATCGTGGTGAACGCGAAGAAGGAACCGGTGGGTCTGGTGGATTCGCAAGACCTGCCCAAGCTGAAAATCATGTAGCCGGGGAACGCCGCTTCTTCATCGATTCAATCGTCGCCAAATCGTTTCCAGTCCCGTAACGTATTCGCCATAGTTGAAGACGAAGTTGCCTTACGGAAAACCAACCATCAGTTCACACAGCATAAAATGAGCGGAGCAACGGACAGCGCGGTGCGAACAGAGAAGTTCAAAGTTCCTTGGGACATTACGCAATGGGCCGACAAGGTGGCCTTGCTGAAGCGCCTGGAGGAGGATGTGGACAGCCTCGATTGGGCCAACCCGGAGTTGATGCGGTTCTTGAAGGCGAACCCAAACTTTCATCCGCGCTTCCTCCTCATCCTGATGGGCTATGCTTACGCGCTGGGCATTTGCGAGTCCGAGGAAATCAGCGAGCTGTGCTATCGGGATGAACTCATCAAGGGGAAGGTCATCAACAAACCGCCCAGCCCGGCTGCAATCACGCGCTTTCGCCGCGACCATCGGGGTTTGTTACGCTGGCTGGTGACTCAGGCGTTCAAACATGCCCTCAGAAATCACTATGCGCTGGGCGACTCGACGATTCCTCCCGGCCTGACCCGCCTGCTGCGGGAAGCAGCGGCTGCTCGAATCGATGTGGGGAGACACCTGGACCGTTCTGTGCAAGGCGAGTAGCACCGGGGCGACCAGCCTCAGGAACCTTTGAGAACAATCTGGAGGATGACATTGCCGGCGTCCCGGCAGCGATCGGTCACCTTCTCCAGCAGCTCGTAAATATCCTTCAAGTAGAGCACGCGACCGGGATTCTCCGTTGCGTTATACAAGCCCCGGAGCAGCTCGTTCGTCGCCTTGTCCGCGTCGCCCTCGATGGTTTGCATCTGCTGATTCAGCGTCGCAAGGCGGGCACGCGGCAGTCCCTTCCGTAAATCTTTCACCATCAGAAGCAGCGTGTCGGTCGCCTTCTCCAGCATGGCGACCTGCGGTGTTAGATCGATCCCCTGAAGATGCTGCGGGGCCAGCAGGATGCGCTCGGCGATCTTCTCGCAGGTCTTCGGAACCTTGTAGATGCAGCTGGAGAGCGCCTCGATGTCCTCCGGTTCCAAGGCGGTGAGGAAGCTGGTGCAGAGCGCCTCGTTAATCTCCGCCGTGATGGCTTTGTCCTTGCGACGGGACGCGGCAAATTCGTCGAGCGAAACATTGGGGCCAAGGTTTTGCAGGAACTTCCGGAGCGCGCGAACGCTCTCACAAGCCTGCTCAGCGCTGGCTTCGAACAGATCAAAGAACCGGTCTTCTTTTCCCAACAGTTTTTGTAGCGGAACCATGTGATAATTGATCTATCAGACGCGACCA
>CAMCCU010000001.1 GCA_945872975.1 Pedosphaera parvula Ellin514 | reverse complement strand
GCTAAGGCTCGAAGACGCCGGTCCTGCTCGCTTTAACTCGCAGTCAAACTTCTTGAAGGCACTGAAGAAACTGATATGAACTAATCCACCTCGGGGTGGGTGATTTTGACCCGCAAATCAGTGGCTGGTTTTCACCCGCAAAATGACAGCAATCGGGCTGGAGGGTGTTCTATCTCCCACCAGCCTTTTTCATCAGCTATCGCACCTCCTTTTCAACCGGCAACGTAAACCCGTCTGGCGCGCCGTCAAGCGCACGGCTGTACTTTTCTTGAAATTTCTGCGCTCCGTGGCGCAAGGCCGCTGGAATCAGCTCCCGTCGCCCGATGCGACGATGTTCTCGGCGGGCGTGGCTGGCTTCACGTTGAACCACGCAGCGGCGGCTTCATCGGTGACAAGTTCGCGGTAGTTCTTGAAGATCATCGCGGGTGAATTGCCAGCTTCGAGCGCGACTTTCGCCACGTCCTGCACGGCGGAAGTGCGGTAGGAGATATAGCTATGGCGGAGCGCATTGTTGCTCCACTCCAGCGGCGTCTTGGCGGTCTTGTTGATCTCTTTCAACAGGCGGATGATCTCCTTGCCGACGTGGTGGTAGTTCAGAACCTTTCCCGACTCTCTGCGCAACGGAAGCAGCCATTGCCGTGCAGCCTCGCACAAGGGGACTATGCGCCGTGAAGCGGTCTTCGCGTTCTCTGCGGAGATGGTGACGGTGTTCCTCTTGAAGTCGATGGCCTGCCAGTCTAGGCGCAGCGTCTCCGCCGTCCGAAGACCGCACAGACCGCCAAGGATGAGGTAGGGCCGCAGCTTGTCACAGCTATGCCCCAGCAGCGTCTGGAGCTGCTCAGGCGCGAAGATAGCGATGGTGCCAGCGGATTTCACCTTGGGCGTCGTGATGGCGTGGGCGTCGATGACACCACGGGCCAGCCAGCCACGACGTTCACAGAATTTGAGAAGGCCCACCACGACGCGCCGGTAGTTGATGCGGCTGCGCTTTCCCACATCCAGACCGCGCAGCCATGCGTCAATGGAGGGGGCGTCGAGGTCGCCGACGTTCACCACGCCGAACTTATTGGTGAAACACGCGAGACGGAGGCGGAGGTCCTTCAGATGAACGAAGCTCAAACCATCCTGCGCCTTCTCAGCTAGAAGCTGTTCGATGGCGTCCACTACGGGCATTGCCACCACGTTGGCCTTGCGTGCCTGATAAAACAGCGCGGCCTCGACCAGCAGGTCTGGCGTCCCCAGCAGCTTCACGGCGGCGAGAGCATTGGTGACGAGCGTGGTGAGGCACTGCCTCGCTTCGTGTGCCTGATGGAATGCCGAGACGGCTTGCGCCCGACTCTTGTCGTTCAGGGCGAGGTAATCGGTGCCGCGTTCAAGAAGCCTGCTCTGTTCACGCGCCCAAGCCTGAGCTTCGACCAGGGTGTAATGCTGTTTTCGGATGCGCCCTTTGCCTGCCGTGAGCTTGGCGGGGACCACCACCTGATAGGACAGCCCGTTGTCGGCTTTGGTGATGACGATGGCGGGAAGGATGCCGCTGTCTTCTGGGTGGTCGATGGGGTTTGGCACGTCCCCAAGGTGCCGAAAAGGGCAGGGGAAAGCAAGATCAAGCTGCCAAAAACTGCCAACATTTTCACCTCGGCCCCAACTTAGTGCCATTTAATTGGCAAAAAGTGGTGGAGGCGGCGGGAATTGAACCCGCGTCCCAAGCAGAAGAACCAGCCGCGACTACATGCTTAGTTCGGGAAATGTTGTCGGCTACAGGATGGCGCCCGAACTCGAGTCCTGCTGCTTAGCCAGCATGAAATAGTTTCAGTGAAATACGCGCTGTCTCCGCACTTCACCTAACCTGCTATAGCGTTCTTCACCTGAGCAGATATGCGGTGAGAACGTCGTGGCCTTAGGCCGCGAGAGCCAATTCTTCGTTAGCTTTTATTTTTTGGTTCGATGATTTACGAGGCCCACGAACCATCCTCGGCATGCCGCCTCTGGCGCATCTTCATGGTCGAAACCAGTACGCCCCCAAAAAGAACAGGCCACAATTTAGCGACTAATTGGACGGGGTCAAGCCGTGATGGAGTGCAGAGTGCAGAACCCGGGCATGACGTAGAAGTTCGTGTTTCCGCTTTCCCGCCTGTCGATGTTCCATTAGCTTTCGCGCGGCTATGGTTCTTGTGATCGACAACTACGACTCGTTTACCTACAACCTCGTCCAGTATCTGGGGGAGTTGAAGGTTGACTTGCAGGTGTATCGCAACGATCAGATCACGCTCGAAAAGATCCGCGAACTGAACCCAGATCGAATTCTGGTATCCCCGGGGCCGTGCTCGCCGACGGAAGCCGGGTTATCCAACGAGATTATTCGTGAGTTCGGCCGGAAGATCCCGCTGTTCGGGGTCTGCCTAGGTCATCAGTGCATCGGGCACACCTTCGGGGCAAAGGTCGTTGTTAACTACCGGATGATGCACGGTAAGACGTCGCCGATTCGGCATAATGGCGAAGATCTATTTGAAAGAATGCCGAACCCGTTTGCAGCCACGCGGTATCATTCGCTGGTCATCCAGCGGGATACGTTGCCAGATTTCCTAGAGGTCACAGCCGAGACGGATGAAGGCGAGGTCATGGGTATCCGACACAAAGAGCTTCCGATCTGGGGTGTGCAGTTCCATCCCGAAAGCATCCTGACCGAGAGCGGGCGCACGATCATGAAGAACTTCCTCAAGTTAAAAGCGAAGGATCGCGCAGTTTGAGGCTGGATCGGAGAAGTGAGACATCGAACGTGACTGCTGCTAATTTCTGCAACGCTGGGATTTGAGCTTTGTTTTCCTCCACGACCTTTGCTTAATTGCGCCCGATGCTTAAACGACAGGCGCAACTGACGCGGAATACGAAAGAAACCCGGATCTCGCTGAAATTGCTGATCGATGGAAGCGGGAAGTCGTCGATCAAGACAGGGATTCCTTTCTTCGACCACATGCTGACCTTGCTGGCCAAGCATGCAGTGATCGACCTGCAGTTACGCTGCAAAGGAGATCTAGAGGTGGACGGCCATCACACGGTGGAAGATTGCGGAATTGCCCTCGGGCAGGCCTTTCGCGAGGCGTTGGGGGACAAGAAGGGAATTCGACGCTACGGGACGGGATTCGATCCGCGCAATCCATTCACCGCCGAAGCACATGTGCCTATGGATGAATGTTTGGCGCGAAGCGTCGTCGATTTCAGCGGTCGACCTTATTTGGTTTGGCGGGGTCTTGATAAAATGCAGTATAAGAACATCAGTCCTGCTGAAAAGCGGCAGGACATGTCGAGCGCCTTCCGGTTTGGGTTGGCTCGGGAATTTTTTCAGGGATTTGCCAATGAGGCGCGCTGCAACCTGCATCTGGAACTTTTGTATGGAGACGAACCGCACCATGTCGTGGAGGTTCTTTTCAAAGCCTTTGCGAAGTCTTTAGATTTTGCCTGCCAACGTGATCCGAGGATTACTGGACAGATCCCATCCACTAAGGGGGCGCTGTGATTCGAGCTGAATAACTACGGATCGACCCCCGTCCAAACATGGCGACGCAACCGGAAAAACCCGATGTTCCAGACGATAGGTTAGTGCGTCGAGCGCAGCGCGGCGACATGGTTGCCTTTGAAGAGTTGTTAGGCCGGCATCGGGATAAGATATACGCGCGGGCCTTCAGCATGATGCGTAATGAAGACATTGCATCGGATCTTTCTCAGGAAGCATGGGTGAAAGGCTGGCAGCGCCTGAAACAGTTTCAGGGCGATTCAAGCTTTGTAACTTGGATGACGAGAATAGTAATCAACCTATGTCTCGACCAATTGCGAAAGCAAAAGCGCCAGCGGGCGGAGTCCATCGAGCACTTGGACGAGGAATTGGGTGGGGTAGAGCGGCAGATGCCGGTAGTCACCGTCAATCCCACGGAAGGTTTGGAGCGAAGCGAGTTGAGAGCGAGAATCGACCGGGCGTTGAATCTTCTCAGTCACGAGCATCGGACAGTATTGATTTTGCACGAGTTTGAAGATCTCGAGTACAAAGAGATTGCCAAGCGTATGGAATGTTCCATCGGCACCGTGATGTCGCGCCTGTTTTACGCGCGACGCAAAATGGCGACACTGATGGCAAGCTACAAGAGAGAGGAAATGGGTTAGAAAATGAACTGGGAACAACAGTTAGAGTTGCAAGCATGGATCGATGGCGAACTGTCGGCACGCGACGCCCGCCGGGTGGCGGTGTTTGCCGAATCCAACGCCGACGCCCGCCTTCTGGTGGATGAATTGCGCATGGCTAAAGCGTTCATTTCCTCCAACGAAACCGAGGTAACGGTCCCCGAGACGAGGGAGTTCTACTGGAGTCAGGTTCAAAGCCGCATTGAGCGCGCTGAATCGGTGAGCGAAACCTCATCAGTCCTTTCGTGGCCGTTTGTCTGGCGGCGTTTGGTCTCCCCACTTTCCGGCTTGGCCTTGGTGGCCTTTCTCGCTGTGGTCTCGTTTAATACGTTCCGCGGACCGGCCATTGATGACAGCGCGCGATTCATGGTTGAGGTGGAGAATCTGTCGGATGATGTCGGATCGATTTCCTACCGTTCGCAATCGGAAAACATGTTCGTGGTTTATCTCTACAAGAAAGATCAGGACGCCGACAGCGATGCGCAGACAGAGCCGGTGGACGATTCGTTTTTTCAATGAGTAAACGATTGTTTTCCAGCGGGTCCCCCCGGCTCCTTGTCGCCCTTGTTCTGCTGGTTGGGAGCTCGATTAATACCTTTGCGGCGAACCTGAAGCTTGAAGCCAAGCTCATCTGGGGGACGAATGAGGACAAGTCTCCCAATCTCGAGCACAACCAAGTCGATGCCGCGACGAAGGAAAAGTTGTGCAAAGTCTTTAAGTGGAAGAATTACTTCGTTGTCAACCGCGTCACCAAGCCGGTCCCATCCCGAGGGAGCAATCATTTCAAGTTGAGTGACGAATGCACCATTGAGATTAAAGAGCTCGAAGGTCCGAAGGTTGAAGTAAAACTCATTGGCAAGGGCAAGGAAGTGCATAAGACGACGTTGACGATTAGCAAAGGTCAGTCGGTCGTTTACTCCGGCGACGATAAAAACCAAAGTGCCTGGTTCGTCATCATTACAGAGCTGGAAGAGAAGTAAGAGGGGACAATGTGTTCAGCCTCGGACGCTCCTGTTCTCTACAGGAGATTTTAAATCACGTGTTTGATTGAAAGGCCGGGATCTCGCTGCAGATTCTCCGACCGGCTCCCCATTCGCGATTCGCCCGTATCTGTGTCGGGGTTCCCCGCTGGGTAAATCTCTCCATCCTGTCTCACGGCCAGTGCTGACTCCTGATACCAACTCCGTCAATCCCGAAAAGCCAAGTTGAAGTTGAGGATGGAGGATTGATTAGATTCTATAGGGAGCGCAGGCGACTTGGTCCTCCGGCGGGACCAACTTCGGCGCAGTTGAGTTACGCCAGCCCAAGACCGCGTCCAGCAGCGGTTTGTGTTTGGCCAGCCCTCCCCAGCTGGTGGACAGATGCAGCACCACTTGCCGCCCGCTGCGGCCGAGGATGGCCCCGCAGACAAACACCGCCGTGCGCAGCGTCGCCGGCTGCCGGTTACCCTGCTGCGGACTCACCTGCTGTTGGTAAAGGCTCAGCAGGTTGAAGGTGAAGAGCACCGCCAGGAACGCCTCCTCCGTCGCTCAGAAGTTCTGCGTGCAAAAACCCTGCGCTCTCAAATCATTCTTCAACTCCTCGATCCGTTGCTCCACGCAGGCCCGCTGGTGGTAGTCGCGCCACCACTCCAGCGCCGCGTCCAGGCGGTTGGCCACCCAGACGCGGAACGTGTAGGTGGTATAAGCGCGGTGCAACGCCGGGCTGGCGTTCGAGTTCAGCAGCCCATCACCGGAAGCCTCCGTGCCAGTTTTGATCCGTCAGCGGATCTTTGACTGGCCGGAGGCATCCGCTTTTCAGGACGCCATCGAATGAAAAATTCAGTGGAAATCCTCCCTCCGACTGGCAAGTATTGCGGGCATGAATTCACAACCGCCGTCTGCCGCTGACTTTAACCGCCGCGATTTCATCCGGGGAGGCTCCATCGCCACGCTCATGTCGATGCTGGGTGGCGTGGAACTCAAGGCGGCCGAGGCCCCCAAGGACGCTCCTGCCAAATCCTCCGGCCCGAAAGTGAAGTGCGGCGTCATTGGATTGGGCGCGTGGGGTCGCGAAGTTGTCGGCACGTTGCAACGGCAGGCCGAGGCGCAGATTGTTTCATTGTGCGACACCTACGGCGTGATGCTTCGCCGCGCTGCGACGAACGCTCCGGGCGCAACGGCGGTGGATGATTACCGCAAGATGCTTGAGGACAAATCCGTTCAAGCCGTCTTCGTTGCCACGCCGACGCACTTGCACAAAGACATCGTCATCGAGGCGCTCCAGGCGGGTAAGCATGTCTATTGTGAAGCGCCACTGGCGACCACCGTGGAAGACGCCAAGGCCATCGCCAAGGCGGCTCGCGATGCGGGCGCGCAGGTCTTTCAGCCAGGCCTTTCGCTTCGCTCTGACCCGCAGCGTCACTTCCTGCTTTCGTTCATCCGCACCGGAGCCATCGGCAAGGACGTGATGGTGCGTGCGCAATGGCACAAGAAGCAAAGCTGGCGCTTCACCTCGGCCAATCCGGATCGTGAGAAGGAGATCAACTGGCGCCTGTCGAAGGAGACTTCCCTGGGGCTTGCCGGCGAGATTGGCATTCACCATTTTGACGGCATGGCCTGGCTGCAGAAGGATCTTCCCACGGCGGTCACTGGCTTCGGCAGCATCATCCACTGGAACGATGGCCGCGAAGTGCCGGACACGATTCAAGCCGTGCTCGAATTCCCCGGAGGCGTGCAGGGCATGTATGATGCGACGCTCGCCAACTCCTTCGACGGCGAGTCTGAGGTTCTGCTGGGCACCGACGCCGCCGTGATGATGCGCGGCAACAAGGCGTGGCTCTTCAAGGAAGTCGATTCGCCGCTGCTGGGCTGGGAAGTGTACGCGCGCAAGGAAGTCTTCTACAAGGAGACGGGCATCGCGCTGGTGGCCAACGCCAGCAAATCCACCGGCACCGACGAGAATGCCGAGATTCCTGCCTACACCAACACGCCGCTCGCGTTCGCGTTTGAGTCGTTCCTCGCCAACGTCAATGAAGTGGTCGGCGCGGTGGAAGACTTCACCGCGACGTTCGATGCCGCTGACAAGAAGGCGCTCGCCAAACACATCGCCGGCCTGAAGATGCAGCGTGCAGCGACGTGGAAGGAAGGCTTGGAGGCGACCGTCACCGCGATCAAAACCAACGAGGCGATCCTTGGTGCGAAGCGGATTGTTCTCCAAAAGGATTGGTTTCAACTCGCCTGAACTTGAATGACGAGGCTTGCGAATCGTCCAACCCACCAGCGTCGATTGGCGCTGGAACCGATAGTAGCTTTTGACTTTTCGATGAATCAAATACCGGGCTGACAAGGTTGCCTTGCCTGCTCTTCACCCACTCACATCTTTTACTCACATGCTTACCTCCTCTCTCACGGCTCGATTCTCCAAGGCGCTGATTTGCCTCGGCGCACTGTTGGCCGCCGGTTCCATCCTCGCTGCTGATGCGGTGCGTTACACTCCGGTGCCGAACAGCAGCAAGCTGCGCATGGACGGTACGTCCACGATTCACGACTGGCATGCTGACACGGACATCATCGGCGGCTTCATGGAACTGGAGGCGACCTTCGCCGATGGCAAATCCGCCCCGGTGTCAGTAAAGCCGACTATCGCGGTGAAGATTCCGGTGCGTTCGCTCAAGAGCAGCGGCGGCAAGCGCATGGACGCCGTGATGCAGGAGCACATGAAGTTCGAGCAGTTCAAGGTCATCGAATATCGCGTTCTCGAACTCACCCCCAAGGCTGGTGCCGCCGCCGGGCAATATGAAGCCAAGGGCGCGCTGACGTTGGCTGGCGTGACGAAGACGAACATGATGCCGGTGACCATCGAGCGCGTGGACGGCAAGCTCAAGGTCACGGGAACGACCGCGGTGAAGATGACCGACCACGGCATCAAGCCGCCGGCGCCGGAGATCGCGGGCATCAGCCTCATTCGCACGGGCGACGAGGTGAAGCTCAAGTTTGAATGGGTCACCGAACCTAAGGCTCCGTAAGAGCTCGTTGATTATGTCGCTCCGATTCGTGGCTCGCCTTGCGCCAGCGGATCGACGACTCGACAGTCGAACAGAATCTCAGCGCCGCAATCCTGTTGCGGCGCTTTTTCTTTTCGCGCTGTCGATGGCGCAAGCGTTGGCGGCGGAGACGACCGCTGTTTCCAAACCAGTCACGATCCCCTTCGAAGTTCGCCGTGGCCACGTGATGGTTCCGGTGGCGATGAATGCGACGAACAAGCTGTCGTTGCTGCTCGATACGGGTTACGGGATGACCATGCTGCATCCGGATCACGTGGCGGCTGCAGATCTAAAACGCAGCGGACGCGGCATCACGATCGTGGGCATCGCGGGCGAGGAGCGAGCGGACGTGTTCGCCGGACCATCCTTTGATCTGCGAGGCTTGACGTGGACTCCGCGTCGGATTGCCGCGTTCCCGCCCGACAACCAGCCGCGCTCCCGTCGCCGGGATGGTGTGCTGGGCTCGGGCTTCTTTCGGCGCTTTGTCGTGGAGATCGATTCAGCCCGGAAATTTCTCACGCTGCACGAGCCGGAAACTTTCAAATATTCCGGCGACGGCGAGATGCTTCCGCTGACGTTCAAGAGCAGCACTCCGACGATTGAGGCCACGGTGAAACTTCCGGGCGGAAAGGAAGTTCTCGCGACTTTCGAGATCGACACCGGCTGCGACGGCGCGCTGTGTCTGGGAAGTCACTTCGTCAAGGAACACGGGCTTGCGGATGGTGCTGGTTCCGACGGCAGCCGGGTCGGGGTGGGCGGTGGAACCCGGGTCCGCGAGGGAAGCCTGCCGCAACTGCGAATGGGCAGGCTGGTCGTGGAGAAGCCATCCGCGAACATGTTCCTTGAAGGCTCGCCGGTGGACGCGCCGCTGGCTGGGCACATCGGCTGGGAGCTGTTGAAGGAGTTCCGGATCGTTTTCGATTATTCGCGCAAGCAGATGATTTTGCAGAGGCGGAACTGACGCTGGTCGCGAAACAAGAAAGGCGCGAGGATTGAACCTCGCGCCTTTGTCGTGAATGTGGGCGGAGCTTGCTTCTCCTACTTCCAGATCATGTCGGCCACGGTTCGGTTGGCCGGGATGAACGGCAGCACGTGCTCGCTGTAAGGTGTGACAACGTCGAGGACGTAGGCGGTCTTCGAGTCGAGCATCCGCTGGATCGCGGCCCTGAGGTCGCGCTTGAACATCACGCGCTCGCAGGGAACGCCGAAGGAATTGCAGACGCGGACATAGTCAGGATAAATCTGCGAGCGATCTGCGGGGTTGCCGAGGTAGGTGTGGCCGCGGTTGCCGGCGAAGAAGTTGTCTTCCCACTGCACCACCATGCCGAGGTGCTGGTTGTTCAGGATGATTGCCTTGGCGGCGATCTTCTCGACATTTGCGGTGGCGAGTTCCTGGATGTTCATCAGGAAGGAGCCGTCGCCATCGATGTCCACGACCTGCTTGTCCGGGCGGGCGACCTTCGCGCCGAGCGCGGCGGGGAAGCCGTAGCCCATCGAGCCGAGACCGGCGCTGGTGATGAACTGACGCGGAAATTTGTATTTGTACCATTGCCCGGCCCACATCTGGTGCTGGCCGACGCCGGTGGTGATGATGGCCTCGCCCTTGGTCATCTCATAAAGCATCTCGATGACAGATTGCGCGACGATGACCTGATCCTCCTGGCCCTTCATGTGGTCCTTCATGTGATCGCTGTTGGCGATCTCCTGGGTGAGGCCGTATTGGAACGGAGCCTTCTTCTTCCACTCGGCGACCTGTTCGTGCCATGCGGCGTATTTCTTGGTGATGGCGCGGCGGGCAATCATTTTGTTCAAGCGCGTGAGGGCATCCTTGATGTCGCCGACGACTGGCAGGTGCGCGCGTTTGTTCTTGTTGATCTCGGAGGCGTCGATGTCCACATGAACGATGGTGCCGTGCTTGCAGAACTCTTCGAACTTGCCCGTCACGCGGTCATCGAAGCGGACGCCAAACGCGAGCAGCAAGTCCGCGCCGTCCTTGAGTTTCACGAGCGGTTCGGAGGGATCTTTGCGCTGCTTGTATTCGCCGTTGACCGCCCAGTTCGCGAAGGCTGCGCCGTGCATGCCGAGCCAGCGCAGCGAGAGCGGATGCGTCTCCGGGAACCCGCCCACGCCCATGATGGTGGTGGTTACAGGAATCTGCGTGGCCTCGGCGAATTTCTTCAATTCCTCCGCCGCGCCACTGGTGATGATACCGCCGCCGCAGTAAAGAACGGGGCGTTCCGCCTTCTCGATGAGGCCGATAATTTCGTTCAGCGCGACCTCGTCTGCGCGCAAATTCGGCTGCTGATAGCCGGGCAGGCCGGCTTTCATTTCCGCGTCACTGAGCCAGCGTGGTTGAGCCTTCGCTTGCTGCAGATTCTTTGGGAGATCGATGACGACGGGGCCGGGGCGACCTGATTCCGCGATGTAGAACGCCTCCTTCACGATGCGCGGAATGTCGTTGATGTCCGTGATGAGATAGCTGTGCTTCACCACCGGCAGGGTGACACCGATGATGTCCGTCTCCTGGAACGCGCCGCGACCGATCATCGCTTGATTCACCTGACCGGTGATGGCGACGAGCGGACAAGAATCGAGGTAGGCATCCGCGATGGCGGTGACGAGGTTCGTCGCGCCGGGGCCGCTGGTGCCCATGCACACGCCGGCCTTGCCGGTGGCGCGGGCGTAACCTTCCGCCGCGAAGCTGCCGCCTTGTTCATGGCGGGGCAGGATGGTGCGAATCTTCGACTTCGTGAGCGACTGGTGGATTTCCATGCTCGCGCCGCCGGGATACGCGAAGATGACTTCCACGCCGGCGCGTTCGAGGGCTTCGACGAAGATATCGCGCCCGAACATCAGCGGGCCGACTTCGGTCTTGGCCGACGCGGCGGGTTTGGCGGTCTTTTTGGGCTTCGCGGTCGAGTTTGTTTTGCTCATACGGTCTTTGGTTTTTGGCCGGCGGTCACGGGTCACAAAAAACCCACGACCGTTTCCAGCCGTGGGTTGTTGTCGAAATTGGTTCTTACCTTCGACAAGACCCAGCGGCGCCGCCTACTACGACGACTACCAGCAGAGTAACTTGTACGAAAGTGCTAATCACTGAGCAGAAAGTAGCGATTCCGATGGCCTTGGGTCAAGCTTGGATTGCGCCGCCGGAATCTCGTTTCAGCCGGTGGAATGGATTGGAAAACCACCTGGGAATAGAAGCTCCAGTTCCAGCGTCTCACACTCGGATGTATGAGAGTGGTTGGTGCATTGCGGGCAGGAACGGTTCATGGCAGTATTTGAACCGAAGCACGAAGCCAATAGCGACCCAGCGGGAGCTGCGTCGTGAAGCGGGTTCAGTTGGTGACTCTCCGCAAACCTGTTGCATGATTCTGGACGACGCCACGTTTGAAGAAGTTGTGAAAGCTCAATACGAGCCGCTCTACCGGTTTGCCTTCAGCCTGGTTCAGCGCGAGGCGGACGCGCGTGACCTGACGCAGGAGGCATTCGCCCAGCTCGGGCGGAAGGCGCATCAGGTTCAAGACAAGGCCAAGCTGAAGTCCTGGCTGTTCACGACTCTTTACCGGGCGTTCGTGGATTCGCATCGCTGGAAGACGCGATACCCCCACGTGGAAGCGGACGCCACCGTGAGCGAGATGCCTGCAAGCGTCCCGAATGCCGGCGAGAGCGTGGATGCCGCCGCCGCAGTCCAGGCATTGCAGGAAGTTCCGGAGGTCTTCCGGGTTCCGCTGACGCTCTTTTATCTCGAACAACACTCTTACCTTGAGATTGCCGAGATTCAGGGAATCCCCGTTGGAACGGTGATGTCCCGGATCTCGCGCGGTCGGGCGATGCTTCGTCAATTGATGGAGGATCGTCCGCGAAACCTGATTCCGTTCGATAAACTCAAAAGTTCCGTTGCGTTATGAAAAGCGAGGAAGCCAAACGACTGCTGGAAGTCTTTCGTCCAGGCGGCGCGGACATGGACGATCCGCGCTTTGTGGAAGCATTGGTCCAGACCGAACGTGATCCCGTCCTGGGACGATGGTTCGATGACCAGCGCCGCTTCGATAATCAGTTTGTCGAAGCACTCAAGACCATCTCAGTGCCGTCGGACTTGCAGGATGCCATTCTCGCGAGCCGGAAAGTTGTCCGCCCCGGACTCTGGCAAGATTGGCGCATGCGTGCGGCGGTCGCGGCGGGCGTTGTTTTTCTCGCGGTTGTTGGTGGCGTGCTGGCGACGAGCAAGACGGCTCAGTTCGCTGACTTTCGCGCGGAGCTGATTGAGCAGGCGTGGGATGGCAATACGCACCTCGACATGGAGTCATCTGATGTCCGGCAGATTCGAAGCTGGCTCGTCAGCAAGCAGGTCCCGGCTGAGTTCGCCCTGCCGGACGGGTTGCGTGATATGCGCCTTCTGGGATGCCGGATTGTTGAGGCGGATGGTTTGCGTGTTCCGATGCTCTGTCTGGCGGACGGGCCGAAGCACATGCATTTGTTTGTGCTCGAAGGCTCGCAGTTGGCGCAGCTTCCCTCAACTGACAAGCCTGACTTCGAGAAATGTGGCGTGTGGAAGACGGCGAGCTGGCAGCAAGGCGACAAGACCTACGTGCTGACGGGCATGAAAAACTTGGCTTTCGTGAACAAGTTCCGCAAGAGCGGGCGCTGGACGATGTCAGGCTAAAGCGCCGGGAGACTATTGTCTGGGCATCAGGAAGCTCCGCAATTCAGGGAGCTTGTCCGTGTTGATCAAGTCAACTCCGGCATCACGCAATTCCTTCCACATCGCCGGGGCGTCAGGCGTTCCCCACAAACGCAATCGCTGGCCGCGTGCGTGCGCGTTGCTGACCATTACTTTCAAGCGCGTTCGTTCTGCATCCGGCAGCGAGCCTTCCTCCGGCTTGCCGCGCCATTTGAAGTGCAGCGTCCAGTTATCGCTCACCAGCGGGATCAAGTGACGGGAATCGGCCGCATTAAGGTCAGCCAGCCTTCCGTCATACCCGGCCAGGCGTGAGGTTTCCGCAGCCATTAGCGCCCGTGCGCGATTCCCTGAGATGATGACGGTGACGGCATTGGATTCGGTGAGTCCCGGCTGAAAGCGTGTAAGCATTGAAGCGTATTCTTGGAGAATGAGACGAAGAGCCTGATACGTGTTCGTCGCGTCGGACTTCACATCCACTAGCAACGTGAAGTCCGGCCCGCCCGGAAAAACCTTTCCGCCATTTTTCTTCACACGTTCGGACAACGGATCGAGGTAGAGCGCCTGCAACGTCCGCCCGGGACGGACGTCATTTCGATCATGCGCGACGAGGAGCTTCCCATCCACCAGCCAGATGTCCGCCTCGACGCTGCAAAACCCTTGTTCCAACGCGTCGTGCAGCGGGCGTTGATGCAGATAGTCATTGTGCGAGTGCGCCTGGCGAAGTGGTTTCGTTTCCTGCGGCTCTGCGCCGGTCGCCATCGACGTGACGGTGCAAACGAAAGCCAGGGAGAGCGTGTGAAGCCAGCGCGGTGCGTGGATGTTTTTTTTCATGGTCAGTAGAGCGTCGAGTTACTGGAGCTTCTGTAGCGTGCCGCCTTGGACCTGCCAACGCTGGAGTTCGCGACCGAGCTCGCGCGGCCAGTTTTCCTCAGTGCATGTCATGAAGATCTGGCCGCTGGCCTGATGCGCGCGCTCGAGCAGAGGCAACAGGCCGCTGCGACGTTTGACATCGAGTTCCCCCATCACGTCATCGATCAGCAGAATCGGCGGCGAGCCGTGAATGCCTGAGAGATACTCGGCCTGAGCCATCTTCAGCGCGATGGCGAGCGTGCGCTTCTGACCCTCGCTTCCGAACTGTGCAGCTGACTGGCCGTTGAGTTGCAGCTCCACGTCGTCGCGATGCGGTCCGACGAGCGTCGAGCGATAGCTGCGTTCGCGAGCGCGAGATTGCTCCAGCTCGACCGCAAAGTCCTTTTTCACGCAGGGCTGATACTCGAGGCGCAGTTCCTCGGCGTCGCTGGAGATGCGGCGATACGCGAGGCGGACCAGGGGCGAGATGCGGGGCGTGAGCTCCTGCCGGTGCCGGATGATCTGGTTCCCCAGCTCGATCAGTTCCCGTGAGAAGCTGTCGAGTGAACCTTCATCGATCGTTCTCTGCTTGAGCAGGGCGTTTCGTGAACGCAGCGCGTGTGCGTAGCGCTGGAGCAACGGCAGGTAGGTGGGGTGCGTTTGCGACAGGAGCAAGTCCATGAACCGCCGCCTGGCGCGCGAGGTTCCTTTCACAAGCTGCAAATCTTCCGTGCAAAACACCACGACACGAAGGGTTCCGAGATAGTCCGCGAGCTTGCGCACCGGCTGCCCGTCGAGGCTCAGCTTCCGCTCCCGCAGAGCCCAATACATTTTGATCTCATGCGCAGCTTGTCCCACGGATTTGCCGCCGACAAAATAGCCCGTCTGCCCGTGACGAATCATCTGCGCGCTGCCGACGCCACGGAAGGAGCGCAGCGTCGCCATGAGGTAAATCGCTTCAAGAATGTTGGTTTTCCCCTGCGCATTGTCGCCAAGAATGAGGTGGAAGCCCGGCTGGAAATCCACATCCAACCGCGCGTAGTTGCGGAAGTCGCGAAGTCTCAGCTTAGCCAGATGCACTCGAAAAGGATGAACGTGCGCCGTCGTGCTCGCGAGTTATTTTCAGGCTGCTGACCTGATGTCCGCTGGAAATTATCGCGACGACACACCGAGCGCGGCCTTGAATAAAATATATTTCGCGCAGGAAAAAGATTTCCTGTTGGCCCCATGAGTACTGCCGATATAGCTTCCAAGCAGTTCTACTTCCGGCTTGTCCGGAAGAGCGGACTGCGAGCGTATGCAGCGGCAAACAAATCCAGAAACGACTGAGCTGTTGGGAGACTGGCACCCGCTGGTGCAGCAGCTTGGTTCTGCGGAAGGGCTCGTCACCCTCAGCACCGCCTCGCACTCGCTCCAGTTGAACAATGTGGACAGCGTGTCGTCGCTCGTCACGTTCCTGGAGACCTACCAGTCTCAGATTCTTATCCCCCACGAGTTGCCTGCGATCCAGCGGGCGTATCGGCATGCCAGCCGGAACGAGACCCGCGAACTGGTTGCCTTCGATCAGGAGCTGGCGAATGAGCCCGCGTTGAAACTGTTCGCCAGCGCCAGCCGGCGCGTGGGTCAGGCGCAGCTGAAACGTCTTCGTCCGCTGCGCGATCATCGGCTGCTGCAACGCTACCTGCGGACGATGGATGATGGGGTGGCCAATGCCTGGCACACGCTGGTTTACGGACTCACACTCTCGGTTTATTCGCTTCCGGTTCTCCAGGGCCTGACCAGTTACGAGAAGCAGACGCTGCTCGGATTCATGCACGCCGTCTCGCGCACGCTGCGTCTGTCGGAGGCGGATTGCCGTAACTTGTTGGACCAGCTCTCGCCGTCCTTGCCGAACGCGACGGAGCCCATCCTCGGCGAAGAGCACAGTCCGCGCTGCCATTTCAGCTTTTGAGCCCGACCCGGTTACAAGGTTGAACATCTGCTGCTTCATTCCTCCAAAGCGGGTTGGCAAACTTCCAATCACAGTTAACCTCTCCCCATGAAACGCAATGTAGCTGTCGTGTCGGTGTTCGCCCTGACGTTGGGGTTGCTCGTCGCCGCTGTTGTCGGCAGCGGTTGCGGCAAGTCGTCGGATCGCCCGGAAGCTCACGCCACGAATGTCGTCATCTTGTCCGAGGCGAATTTTCAGAACGAAGTCATCGCGGCACCTCAGCCCGTGCTGGTTGATTTTTGGGCGCCCTGGTGCGGACCTTGCCGGACCATCGGCCCGATTGTGAATGAGCTCGCCAAAGACTTCGACGGACGCGCGAAAGTGGCGAAGGTCAACGTCGATGATGCCCCGGCCTTGGCCCAGCGGTTCGGAATCCAAGGCATCCCGACGATCCTGATTTTTCGGGATGGTCGGGTGGTGGATCAGGTGACGGGCGTCGTTCCGAAGCGTGAGCTGACGGCGAAGCTCGACAAGGTGATTGCCGATTCAGGCAAGAGCAGCGCGGCTCCCGCCAACCGCTGATCTCTGGCGTGGCGGCGTTCAGCCGCGCTCTTGGGGGACTTCCAGGCTGGCGATCGCGGCCATGATTTCATCCGCCGCCTGCTGGTAGATTTCCTTGAGGCGCGGTTTCGGGCACGTCCTGGCTTCTTCGCGGAGGGCTTTGAAATTCATCGGCTCGCCGTAAACCAACGTCACGCGACGCGGCATCGGGAACTTCATCTCGCGACCAAACGCTTCGAACGTTCCGCGCACCCGCACCGGGACCACGGGCGCGGTTGACTTGATGACGGTGAGGCCAATACCCGACTTGGCGGCCTGCAATTTGCCGTCCGCCGTGCGCGTGCCTTCTGGAAAGAGCAGGATGATTCCGCCGCCCAGCAGCCGGTCGAGAATCGCCTTCAAGCCCGCGCCGCCACCGCCGTCCCGATCAACGGGCACGACGCTGAGCCGGCGCAGGAGCGCGCCAAAAACAGGGATGTCCATCAGCGTCTTGCGGGCGAGATAGTTGACGATCCGGTTGAAGCCCGCGCCGATCAGCGGCGGGTCGAGGACGCTGGCGTGATTCGCCGCGAGGATCACGGGGCCGCTGAGGGGAACGCGTTCCGGGTAAAAGTATCGTCCGCGAAAGTAGGTGTAGAAGAGCGCCCGCGCGATCAGCCAGACGATCCGGTAGGTGGGGTTCATCACCAACGCGGCTTCTGCTGCGCCACCAGGCGCGCGTCCTCACGTTCCTTGAGGCGCTGACGAACGATCCCGAGAATGTAACCGCTCGTTTGCTCGGCCGTCTGTCCGGAGTTGTTCACCATCACGGCGCCGAGCGGAATCATCAGCGGCGCTGCGGCGCGCTGGCTGTCGCGTTCGTCGCGCGCGGCGAGATTTTCGTCCACACCCTCGGCCTGGCGACGCGCGGTGCGTTCGGCGAGATTGGCGTCGAGGTAGAATTTGAAATCTGTCTCCGGGAAAATGTTCGTGCCGATGTCACGGCCTTCCATGACGAGATTGCCGAACTGGATGCACTGGCGCTGCGCCTTCTTCATCCAGTCGCGAACTTTCGGCACGGCGGCGACGGCGGCGACGGCGGCGCTGGTCTCGGCGGTACGAACTTCCTTCTCGGGATAATAATCGTCCACGAGCAGGCGGACATGGCGGAGTTCCCCTTCGATGCACTTCAGCTCGGTCTTCCAGCGGCGGCAGAGGCTGGCGACGGCCTTGTGGTCGTCCACGTCCACCTTCTTCTTCAGGCAATACCAGGCGAGCGTGCGATACATCGCGCCGGTATCGACATACACGTAACCGAGCGAGCGGGCGATGAGCTTGGCGTTGGTGCTCTTGCCGCTGGCGCTCGTGCCGTCCATGGCGATGACGATGTGGTGTTCCATGTCGTCAGTTGCGAGAGGTGAGGGACGAGTTCCGACTTTGCCAAGGTTGATCTTCACGGGAAAAGTTTGGGGAGGAGTTGAACGGTGCGCAAGGGTGAACGAATTCAACTTGAAAGGCTGGACCTCCCTCACCCCGGCCCTCTCCCCAAGGAGAGGGAGCGCGAAGACAGCCGTGAACTCGTCCTGACGGCATCCCCGCGTGCAGTGGCATCTGAAGCGCGGAAGAAAGCTTTTGAACCCCGGATGGCGTAAGCGCGCTCCCTCTCCTCGGGGGAGAGGGCCGGGGTGAGGGCGGGCCAAAACTCAATTGCGTCATGCCGTGGTTCAGTCGGCGAAGAGTTCGTCGTGCGTGAGCGGGTGGCCGGAGGCATCCAGAATGGTCGCGCCCAGACCGTGAGGCGGGGCGGCGGCCAGTTTCTGGAAGAAATTCGGGAACGTCTTTTTCACACACGCTGGATTCTTGATTTTGATGCCCGGAACTTTCAATCCCAGAATCGCGAAACACATGGCCATGCGGTGGTCGTTGTAGGTCTCGATCTCGGCTCCGTGCAGCGCGGAGGGGAAGACTTCGAGGGTGTCGCCGGTCTCGATGACTTTCGCGCCGCACTTGGTCAACTCGGTGCGCAGAGCGACGACGCGCTCGCATTCCTGAACGCGCAGTCGGCCGAGATCAATATAGTAAGTGGGCTTGGATGCGAGTGGTCCCAAGATGATTGCCGTCATGATGCTGTCGCCCAAGTGTTCCAGCCTTGAAAGCGTCGGAGGTAGCGGAAGATAAAGAGGAAAATGAGCATCAATTTGCCAAGAAGTGGAAGGCCAATCTGGCACACTATAGAGATAGGAATCAGGTGTTTGAAAAAGCAAGGCAGCCGCCCAAAAATAACTCCCGCTCGACGCGTCTGGCTCAATCTGAAACTTGCCGCCGCGATGAGGGAACGCCTTCACCAGCTCTGAAGTCATCGCCACGTAAGGCGATTCATCCGCATTCTCCCCCAGCACTTCAACACTCCACCCACCCACGCCCGCGCTGAGCAGCAGCGCGCTGGCGAACTGCGAGCTGGCGTCGATGCTGACCGTGCATTTCGCGCCCGGCTTCGGTCCTGCGCCGTGGATGAGCGCGGGCAATTTGTCGTTCGTGGCATCGATGCGGTAACCGAGCTGGCGCAGGGATTGAAAGAGCGCGGCCTGCGGACGCTCGTGCATGCGCGGCACGCCGTGGAGCCGATACGCGCCGTCGCCCAGGCAGACCATCGCCGCGAGAAAGCGCGCCGCCGTGCCGGCGTTGCCGACGAAGAGTTCGAGGGGTTGAGCTTCACTGCCGCCGCGTGGGACTTGCCCGCCGAGTCCGTAAACCGTGATGGTGCGGTTGCAGCTTTCGTTCGCGTCCTGCTCCACGTTGACCATGAAGCCGAGTTCCTGGAGGCAATCGACCATCACCTGCGTGTCCTCACTCCAGAGCGCGCCTTGCAGTGTGGTTTCACCGCCAGCCAGCGCGGCGAGGACGAGCGCACGGTTCGTGATGCTCTTGGAGCCGGGCACGGTGATGTCCGCGCGGACGGGCTGCGTGAGCGGGACGATTTCGATGAGGTCGGGCAAGGGCATGGGACTTTCGTTACACGTTGAAAGTTACAAGTTGCAAGTTTTGGAACGGCCCTTGTTCCACGTCGGGCGCAACTTTTCACCGTGGCAACGGACCGCGACCGGTCCCCGGTCGCTGCGGGTTGAAGGCACAAAGCGCGTCGGAAATTTCGAGCACCGTCGCAAGGGCGACCCGCTGCGAGCCGGGACGGCTCGCGGTCCGTCTGCCGCGGGACGCCTCTCAACCTGCAACTTGCAACTCTGCAACATGAAACTTGCAGCGTTCATTCCGGAGACGTCGTCGCCACCGCCTGCGCGCACCAGGCGTCGCGACGTTCCTTGGCTTGGTTGAAGAATTCTTCGATGGCTTTCACGTCCTGGTTTTCCAGGGCGAGCTGAAATTCCTGCAAGTCCTCGATGAACACGCCGAGGACGCGGGCGAGGTTCTTGCGGTTCGAGAGCGCGATGTCACGCCACATCTCCGGCGAACCGGAGGCGATGCGGGTGGTGTCACGAAAGCCATTCGCGCAAAGCATGCCTTGCTCCTTGGGATGCACGGGGCTGAGGACGTAGTTCGCCAGTTCGGCGGCGACGACGTGGGGCAGATGGCTGGAGCGGCCCACCAAATCGTCATGCAGCTCGGGCGAAAGACGGAGCGGCCGGCCTCCGACGGATTTCCAAAGCTCGTCCAGTTTGGCGACCATCTTCGGGGAGGACTGGGAGGTTGGCGTGATGGCGCAGATGGCTCCTTCGAAGAGGTCGGCGCGGGCGAAGGCGACTCCCATCTTTTCCGCGCCCGCCATCGGGTGGCTGCCGATGAAGTGGGCTTTGGCGCTGGCGACGAGGGGCTCCAGATCGCTGACGACACTGGCCTTGACGCTGCCGACATCGGTGACGATGCAGCCGGGCTTGAGCGCCGGGAGCATCTTGGTGGTGATCTCCGCCATCTGGGCGATGGGCGTGCAGAGCACGACCAGATCGGCATGTTCGACGGCGCGCCAAAGGTCGGTGTCGGCCTTGTCCACAACACCGGCCTGTTCGCATTCGGCGATGCTGGCGGAGCGGCGGACGTAGCCGGCGACGCGGGAGGCGAGGCGACGTTCCCGGACGGCGAGGCCGAGCGAACCGCCCAGCAATCCCACGCCGACCAGGGTGATTTTTTCCCAATGAGGCACGGGCGGAGGATAAAAGCTCAAAGTTCAAAGTTCAAAGTTCAAAGTTCAAAGCAAAGCGCGATCGTGGGAGATCGGATGGGAGGCATATCGGTGAACCCTTTTGCCGTCATCGCTCCGGATTGTCATCTCAAGTTCCAATTGCACCTGCCGTAAAGGAAGGAGCTTGTGTGATATTTATGGTTGAACGACTGACGGCAGAGACGTGGACACGCTCGGCAGTGGCAGGGATGCCCGCGTCCTTGACCCGGATGCGTTTCATCGGGGGGATTCTCATTGTTGGCTGGTCGATGGTCGTGCCGGGTGCGGTGGCGGAGAATGCCGCGGAATCGGCTTCCGGCGGCGGTGAACTGACGGGTTTCACGCTTGAGCAATTGGTGAATGTGCAGGTGACGTCGGTGTCGAAGCGGTCGGAGAGCTTATCGCAGGCGTCGGCGGCGATCACGGTGATCTCGCAGGACGACATTCAGCGTTCCGGCGCGCGAACGATCGCGGAGGCGCTCCGGCTCTCGCCGGGATTGTCCGTGGCGAAGGTGGATTCGCACACGTGGGCCGTCAGTTCGCGGGGCTTCAATGATTCGTTTGCGAACAAGCTCCTGGTCTTGATGGATGGGCGCAGTGTTTATACGCCGCTCTTCTCGGGCGTGTATTGGGATGTGCAGGACACGATGATGGAGGACATCGATCGCATCGAGGTGATTCGAGGTCCGGGCGCCACGTTGTGGGGAGCCAATGCGGTGAACGGGGTCATCAACGTCATCACGAAAAGCGCGAAGGATACCCAGGGCGGGCTGGCAGTCGCGGGAGGCGGGAATGAGGAGTTGGGATTCGGCTCGCTGCGGTATGGCGGAAAATTGAGCGACAAGGCGTATTACCGTGTTTACTCCAAGTATGATTCGCGCGATGCCTCGGCGATGCCTGATGGCGGGTTCGCGGATGATCGCTGGCAGATGGCCCGCACCGGTTTTCGTGTGGACTGGGAGGCGGCGGAGAACAGCAGCCTGACCTTTCAAGGAGACGCCTATGGTGGCCGCGAGGATCAGACCTATCAGTTGCCGACGTTGACCGCGCCGGACTTTCTCGAAGTGAAGTCGTATCCGATTGAGATGAGCGGCGGCAATTTCCTGGGTCGTTGGAAGCAGGACTTTTCCGCTGAATCGGACATGACGCTTCAGCTGTACTATGACCGGACGAGGCGGGATACGCAGGGCGTGCTGACGGAGGATCGCGATACGGTGGATGTGGACTGGCAACACCACTGGAGGCTGAGTGAGCGACACTATTGGATTTGGGGATTGGGCTATCGCGTGAGCACGGATCGTCTGGAGGGAGGTTTTCTGACGAGCTTCGCCAATGAGAAGAGGACGAGTCATCTGGTCAGCCTCTTTGCCCAGGACGAGATTGAGCTGGTCCGTGATCGGTTGCACGTTGTGCTGGGTTCAAAGTTTGAGCAGAACGATTACACAGGATTTGAGATTCAACCGGGCATGAGGCTGTCTTGGACGCCGGATGATCGGCAGACGCTCTGGGCCTCCGTGGCCCGCGCGGTGCGGACGCCCTCACGGGCTGAGGATGGCATCCGGTTGAATCAAAGTGTTTCGTCGGGTGCTCCGCCGACGGTGTTCTCGGTGTTTGGGAATTCCGATTACACGTCGGAAGACATGCTGGCGTACGAGGTGGGTTATCGGGCGCAGGTGCTGGAGAACTTGTCCCTCGATCTGGCGACGTTCTACAATGTTTACGACGATCTGCGGACGAGCGAGTTTCGCAGTGCCGGACTCGACTCATCGCTGCCAGGCTCGCCGATTGCAGCGCGGCTGGAGCTCGACAACCGGGCGACGGGCGAGACGTTTGGTGGCGAGCTTGCGATGAACTGGCGTGTGCGGGACTGGTGGCGGCTGCGGGGTTCCTACACGCTGTTGGAAACACAGATCCACTCGAAGGCGAACAGCAACGACTCGGATGCGGAGGATGATGAAGGGAAGAGCCCCCACCATCAGGCCGCCCTGCAATCATCGCTCGATCTGCCGGGCCATGTGCATTTTGATCTGTTGGGCAGGTATGTCGATCAATTGAAGGAGCTGGGTGTGGACGGCTATTTCGCCCTTGATGTCCGGCTGGCCTGGAGGCCGACGCACAACCTGGAGTTTTCCATCGTGGGGCAGAACCTTTTCGATGACCGGCATCGGGAGTTTGTGCCGACGATCATTCCGATTCAACGCACGGAAACCCAGCGAAGCATCTACGGAAAGATCAGCTTTGGTTTTTGAGCAGCCGATGATGAAAGCCCTACAGATTCACTGCGGAGCCGAGGCGCTGGTGCGCTGCGGGCGGTCCGGGGTGGTTTGTTGGTTGCGGCATGTCGTGACGGCCGTTGGTGGGTTGATCGTATCTGCGCTCTTCATGCAGGGCGTGGTGTCGAGCGCGCCTGCGTCCGGGTACCAGGAGTATCAGGTCAAAGCCGAGTTTCTCGCCAACTTCGCAGCATTTGTGAAATGGCCTGACGGAACATTTCCAGCAACGAACTCTCCGGTGGTGATTGGAGTGATCGGGAAGGATCCTTTTGACCAATATTTAGAGAAGTCGGTTCAGGCTCCAAATCGTCCCGGCCGGCCGCTGAACCTGCGCCGGGTGACGAACGACGCGGAGTTGAAGGAATGCCACGTTTTGTTTGTGAGTTCTTCAGAGCGCCGCCGTCTCAGGGAGCTCCGCGATCGTCTCAAAGGTGTCCCGGTTCTGACGGTGGGGGAGACAGAGGATTTTCTGGACCAGGGAGGAATCATCAATTTCATGCTCAAGGGGCAGTCCATTCGATTCGAGATCAGTGTGTTATCCGCCCAGTCGGCTGGGCTGAAGTTGGACGCCAGGCTGCTCGGGGCGGCGAATGCGGTCAGAGGAAAATATGAGTGAGACACCCAATCCGGGATTGCCCGTGAGGCGATCCTCGATCAAGCAAAAGCAGACGCTTGTCATTATGCTGACGAGCTGCGTCTCGCTGTTGCTGGCGTGCGGCGGCTTCGTTGCCTATGAGGTGATCACTTTCCGGAAGTCCATCTTGGACAACCTCACTTTGCTGGGAGACATGCTCGCCAACAACAGCGTGGCGGCGATCCAGTTCAACGGGACGGAGAACGCCCAGGAAGCACTGGCCTTGCTACGTTCCGAGCCAAGCATCGAGGCGGCGTGGGTGCTCAGCCGCGACGGGTCTGTATTCGCAGAGTATCGGAGAAAGACCGGCCAACCATTGTCGCTGCCCCTGCTCGCCGAAGGTCAGCACATTTTCGAGCGGGACGCCTTGATCCTGAAGCGGGCGATCCGGAAGGACGGGGCGGTCATCGGGGCGATCTGCCTGCGCTCGAATTTGTCCGCCTTCGATGCACGTCTATGGCGGTATGGATCTATCGCCGGGATTCTCCTTTTGATCTCCGCCTTCGTCGCGTTCCTGCTCTCGCTGGCTTTGCAGAAGGGGATGCTGCGTCCGATTCTGGAGCTGGCCGAGGTGGCGCGCGGCGTCGCTGCGGGACAGAATTATTCTGTGCGCGCCAGGAAGTATGGAGAGGACGAGATCGGCACGCTCATCGATGGTTTCAATGAGATGCTCCGGCAGATCCAGGAGCGGGATGTGGCGTTGCAGGCGGCGCGGGACGGTTTGGAGAAGCGCGTTGCGGAACGCACCGGCGAGTTGCAGATGGAGATTGTGGAGCGGCGGAAGGCGGAGCAGGCGCTCTGGGAGTCCGAGCAGCTCTACGCGCAGATCGCGCTGAACGCGAGCGACCTGTTGTATGTGGTCCACACGCTGACCGGGCAGATCGACTGGTTCGGCCAGATCGATGGAGCGCTGGGCTATGGTGAAGGGGAGTTTGGCCGCACGTTGGATTCGTGGGAGGCGAACATTCATCCGGATGAGCGGAGCAGGGTGGCGGTGGCCTATGAGGAATCGCATCGTTCCGGGCGGCCGTTTACGGAGGAATATCGTATCGCGAGGAAGGACGGCAGCTACGTCTACTGGTCGGATCGTGGGCGGCCCATTTACAATCACAAGGGCGACGTCATCAAGTTCATCGGAGCCTGCACGGACATCACCCAGCGCAAGGCGAGGGAGGATGAGCTGACCCACGCCAAGGAGCAGGCGGAGGCGGCGAACCTGGCGAAGAGCCAGTTCCTCGCGAACATGAGCCATGAGATTCGCACGCCGATGAACGGCATCATCGGCATGACGGCGCTGGCCCTGGATACGGAGCTGAACCACGAGCAGCGCGGGTTGATGACCACGGTCAGGGAGTCGGCGGACACCTTGCTGGCGCTGATCAATGACATCCTTGATTTCTCGAAGATCGAGGCGGGCAAGCTCACGCTGGACCCGGTTGATTTCAAGATCCGCGACACGCTGGAGGACACTTTGTTGACGGTCGCGTTGCGGGCGCACCAGAAGGGGCTGGAGCTGGCGTGTCACTTGCCGCCGGAGATTCCGCAGGGTCTCGTGGGTGACCCGGGCCGCCTGCGTCAGGTGATCCTGAATCTCGTCGGCAACGCCATCAAGTTCACGTCTCGCGGAGAGGTCGTTCTCGATGTCGCGTTGAAGTCGCAGAATGACGCGGGGGTGATGCTGCAATTCACCGTGGCGGACACGGGCATCGGCATTCCGAAGGACAAGCAGGGACTCATCTTCGAGGCGTTCACCCAGGCGGACAGCTCCACTACGCGCAACTATGGTGGCAGCGGATTGGGCCTGCCGATCTCGACTCAACTGGTCGGCCTGATGGGCGGACGGATCTGGGTGGAAAGCGAGCCCGGCGTGGGGAGCAAGTTCCACTTCACGGCGAGGTTTGAAGTTCGGACAGACGCGATTGCCATCACGCCGCCGCTTCAGGTGTCGCTCAAGGATATGCCGGCTCTCGTGGTGGATGACAACGAGGTCAACCGCCGGATTCTCGACGAGTTCCTGCGGAAGTGGTCGATGAAGCCGGTCCTGGTGGACGGGGCGGATGCGGCGATCGCGGAACTGGAGCAGGCGGCTGCGAGGAATTGTTCTTATCCGCTGGTCTTGCTCGACGCGATGATGCCGGAGGTCGATGGCTTCACTCTGGCGAAGAAGATCAAGGAGAGCCCCAACCTCGCCAACGCGATCATCATGATGCTCTCGTCGGCGGATCAGGTGGAGGATGCCGCGCGCTGTCGCGAGTTGGGCATCTCCGTCTATCTCACCAAGCCGATCCGGCAGTCCGAACTCCTGGACGCCATCATGTCCGCGCTCGGGAGCGCTGGTGCTGGAACACTGTCCGTTCCGGCGGCGCCGGCTGAACCTGTCCTGAAGGCGGGCCGTTCGCTACGCATCCTGTTGGCGGAGGATAATCTGGTGAATCAGCGGCTTGCGGTTCGAATCCTTGAAAAGTGGGGGCACTCGGTGGCTGTGGCGGGGAACGGGCGCAAGGCGCTGGAAACGTGGGAAAAGGAGCGCTTTGACGTCGTGCTGATGGACGTCCAGATGCCAGAGATGAGCGGGTTGGAGGCGACCGGGGCGATTCGGGAGCGCGAGGCGGGGTCCGGCCGGCGCACCCCCATCATTGCCATGACCGCCCACGCCATGGAGGGGGACCGTGAAAAATGTTTATCTTCGGGCATGGACCATTACGTAACCAAGCCGATAGATCGGAAGAAGCTCTTCGATGCCATCGAGAGTTACGCAGGCTCCCGGGCATCGTCAGAGACCGTGGCAATGCAAGAAACGAAAGAACAATTCGCGTTCGATCCGAGTGTCGTCCTCAAGCGTGTGGACGGCGACCTTGATTTGTTGAAGGAGGTCGCGGGCCTCTTCTTTGAAGACATGCCGCGCCTGATGACGGAGATCCGAAGGGCCGTCGAGCGTGCGGATGCTCCAGTGCTGGAGCGGACCGCCCACACCTTGAAGGGATCAGTCGGCAACTTCGGCGTTCGCCGGGCGTTCGAGCTCGCCTTCAACCTGGAGCAGATGGGACGCAATGGTGATTTCGGCCATGCCTTGGAAGTCTTTGAACAACTCGAACAACAGATCGCGCTGCTGGTTCCTGCGCTGGAGTCGCTCATGAAGGAGAAAGCCGCATGAGGGTGCTCATCGCTGAAGATGATCCGGTGTCCAGACGCCTCCTCCAGGCCGCGCTCGTCAAGTGGGGCTACGAGGTGATCGTCACCGCCAACGGCAAGGAAGCCTGGGATGCGCTTCAAGCCCCAGATGCTCCATCCTTGCTCGTTCTCGACTGGCTGATGCCGGAGATGGATGGCGTGGAAGTGTGTCGCGAAGCCCGGAAAACGCCGGCCTTGAAATCCGCCTACATCATTCTGCTGACATCCCGTGGCAGCAAGGAGGACATCGTCGAAGGTCTGGAAGCCGGCGCGGATGATTACGTCACCAAACCTTTCGATCACGGCGAGCTGCGGGCGCGTGTGCAAGTCGGCTCGCGGGTCGTCCAGCTCCAGTCGGCCCTGGCGGATCGCGTGACTGAGCTCGAGGAGGCGATCGCCAACGTGAAGCAGTTGCAGGGACTCCTGCCCATCTGCTGCTACTGCAAAAAGATTCGCGACGACGGAAATTACTGGCACCGGGTGGAGAGCTACATCACGGGGCACGCCAACGTTCGTTTCAGTCACGGCATCTGTCCGGATTGCAGCGAGAAACTCAAGGCAGACCTAAATATCTGAATCGTGCGGTCTCCCCTGACCAGACGTATCCACGCCGACCATGAGATGTTCAATAATTGACCCTAGTTCCGAGGGAGACACTGGTGGCGCACCGGAGGCACATCCCGCCCGCAACGGCTGCGAGGCTGCGGGGAGCTGCGACTTCTTTTCGATTCTTCATCTCGAAGATGACACGAATGATGCGGAGCTGATCCGTGAAGCCCTCAGCCGGGAGGGAATTGTCTGCCGGCTGTCCCAAGTCTGGAATCGCGAAGACTATCTCGCGGCTTTGGAGCTGCGCGATTTTGATCTGATCCTGGCGGATCATTCGCTGCCTTCCTTCGATGGGGCCACGGCTTTGGAGCTCGCACAGGAACGGTGTCCGGAGGTGCCGTTCATCTTTTTGTCCGGCACGATGAACGGCCAGCGTGCGGCGGAATCCATCCTTCAAGGTGCGGCCGACCATGTTTCCAAGAGCGAATTGTCTCGGCTCGCCCCATCGATCCGTCGTGCGATTGAGGTGATTCGCGAACGCGGGGACCGCCGCCGGGCGGAGGTGGATCTGGACCGCTTCTTTTGCCTCTCCGCTGATCTCCTGTCCGTGGCCGGGTTTGATGGCTCGCTCAAACGGCTGAACCCAGCGTGGGAACGTGCCCTTGGTTTCCCCATCAGTTGCCTGTGTGCCACGCCGCTGCTCGACCTGGTTCATCCGGACGATCGGGAACAAACCCGGAGCCACCTTGAGCAGCTCGCTGCGAGCGGAGAGCCGGCGATATTTGAAAGCCGCTTCTGCCGGCACGATGGAAATCACGTGTGGCTTCAGTGGAATGCCATGCCTTTGCTGGATGAGAAGCTCATTTACGTCAGCGCCCGCGATGTCACGGAGCGCAAGCACGCGGAGGAGGCGCTGAGGCGGAGCGAGGCCAGAACTCGCGGCGTGATCGAGTCGTCCCTCGATTGCGTGGTCGCGATGAATCAGGATGGCGACATCGTGGAATTCAACCCCGCCGCCGAGAAGACGTTTGGCTACTGCCGCTCAGAGGTCATGGGACGCAGGTTGACGGACTTGATTGTGTTGCCGATGCCGGGTTCCGGTCGCAGTGAGGATTATTTCCGCAACTGGGACAACGGCAGGGGCGGTCTGGTGGGCAAGCGGGTCGAAGCTCAGGCGACGCGCCGTGACGGCTCGATCTTCCCCATTGAACTGGCCGTGTCCCGCATCGACATCGGCGAGGGCGTTTTGTTCACCGCCTGCATGCGTGACATCACCGACCGGCGGCGCGCCGAATCCGAGATCGAGAAGCTGGCGGCCTTCCCCCGCTTCAATCCACAGGCCGTGATGGAAATCTCCGGCGAGGGTTCGGTCAGTTACTACAACGAAGCCGCGCTCGCGCTGGCCAAATCACTCGGCCAAAACCGTCCCACGGCCATCCTTCCATCGGACACCGCTGCGATTGCGAAAGGTTGTCTGGCGCTGGGGCAGACGCGGCTTCATCACGAAACGACCAGCGGAGACCGGACGCTGTCGTGGTCGTTCTTCCCGATTCCCGTGGCGGGCATCGTTCACTGTTACGCCTCGGATGTGACGGAGCGCAAGCGTGCGGAGGAACAGATCATCGAGCAGGCTGCGCTGCTGGACAAGGCGCAGGACGCGATCGTTGTTCGCGACCTTGAACATCGCATCCTCTTTTGGAACCGGGGTGCCAGTCGTGTCTATGGCTGGTCCGCGGAGGAGGCGGTGGGACGGAGCGCGATTGAGCTGTTCTCGCGGAACAGCGGGGCGCAGTTTCTGGACGCGCTTCAGGCGGTCCTCTCGAAGGGCGAATGGAGCGGGGAACTTCGTCACAGCACGAAGGCTGGCGGCGAGGTCGTGGTGGAGAGCCGATGGACGTTGGTGCGCGACAGCGAGGGCCATCCCAAATCAATTCTGACCCTGTCCACCGACGTCACCGAGAAGCGGAAGCTGGAAGGTCAATTCCTGCGAGCGCAACGGCTGGAGAGCATCGGCACGCTTGCCAGCGGCATTGCGCATGATCTCAACAACATCCTCGCGCCGATCATGATGTCGGTGAATCTCCTCCAGGAAACTCAGGCGGATGATCGCAATGCCCGCCTCCTGGAAACCCTGCGGACCGGCGTGCAGCGCGGTGCGGAGATGGTGAAGCAGATTCTATCGTTCACTCGCGGGCAGGAGGGCGGGCGCGTGTTGATCAGCCTCAAGCACCTGGTATCTGAGGTCTCCAAGATCATGCAGGAGACTTTTCCAAAGAGCATTTCGATCAAGTCCGCCGTGGCGAAGGATCTGTGGACCACCGTGGCCGATGCGACGCAGATCCATCAGGTGCTCATGAATCTTTGCGTCAACGCGCGCGACGCCATGCCGAACGGCGGCAGCCTGTGCGTGGCGGCGGTGAATCTCACGGTGGATGCGGATTCCACCGAGCGCCCGCCGGAGGCTCTGCCCGGACCGTATGTGGTCCTGTCCGTGGCGGATACCGGAACCGGCATTCCGCCGGAAGTCATGGAGAAGATTTGGGAGCCGTTCTTTACGTTGAAGCCGGAGGGAATCGGGACGGGCCTGGGTCTTTCAACAGTGCAGACCATTGTGAAGAATCACGGCGGCTGGGTCCGTGCGGAAAGCGAGCCCGGCAAAGGGACGCGGTTCCGCGTGTTCCTTCCCGCTTCAGCGGCGTCCGAGAAAGCGGCGGAGCCCGACAAGCCCGCGTCGTTGCCAGTCGGACATGGCGAGAAGATTCTCGTGATTGATGACGAGCGCGCGTTCCAGGAAATCACGAAGGCCATCTTCACGAAGTTTGGTTACCGCGTCCTGACCGCCAGCGATGGGACGGAAGCCGTGGCTCTCTTTGCGCAGCACAAGGACGACATTGACCTGGTGCTGACCGACATGGTGATGCCGTTCCTTGATGGCCCTGCCACCATCAACGCGCTCCGCCGTCTGGATCCAACCATCCGGATCATCGCCTCCAGCGGCATGAGTGAGAACGAAAAGCAGGCGGAGGAGCTGACGGGAGCGGAGTTCCTGCTCAAGCCGTTCACCACGGAGAAGCTGCTGAACGCCGTCGAGCGTTCGCTGAAATCACGCCGAACAGTGAGCCCCTGACATGCAACGAATCCTGGTCATCGATGATGAAGCGGTGTTCCGCGAGGCGACGACGTTCGCCTTGCAACGGAAAGGTTTCGAGACGCTTGAGGCTGCGGATGGCGTCGAGGGTGCGGAGATCGCGCTCCGCGCTCTTCCTGACCTCATCATCTGCGACGTGAACATGGAGCGCATGGATGGTTATACGCTTCTCGAACAGCTCCGGCAGCAGCCTTCGACGGCGGCGATCCCGTTCATCCTGATGACCGGAATGAGCGACGCCAGCAGCATGCGGAAGGGAATGAATCTCGGCGCGGACGATTACTTGTCGAAGCCCTTCACCGCGCCGCAATTGTTCTCCACCGTCGAAGCCCGTCTGAAGAAGAACCAGGTCTTGCGCGACAACGCGGAGAAGAAGCTGGCGGATCTGCGTTCCAATCTCAGCCTGGCTCTTCCGCATGAGATGATCACCCCGTTGAACGGAATCTTCGGGCTCGCGCAATTGCTGGCTCAGGACGCCGAATCGCTTTCGCCTGCGGAGGTCGCGGAGTTCGGAACCAATATTTTGCAGTCGGCGGAGCGGCTGCATCGAACGGTGCAGAATTTTCTCCTCTATGGTCAGTTGGAAATGCAGGCGGGCGATCCTGAATACCTCGCCTCGTTGCGCGAGAAATCCACCTCCCAGCTGCAAGCAATCATTGAGGCGCGGGCGCGCCATTGTGCGGAGGCGGCCGCTCGCCCTGCTGATCTGCAGATGCAGCTCGGCGACGGGACGGTGGCGATGGCGCAGGATCTCTTCACGAAACTGGTCGATGAGCTGATGGATAACGCGTTGAAGTTCTCCGTGCCTGGCTCCGCTGTTCGCGTCGAGGGAACCCAGGGGAAAGGCGAGTATTTGCTGTCCATCTCGGACCATGGCCACGGAATGACTCCGGATCAGATTGCGGACATGGGCGCCTATTCGCAGTTCAATCGACAGACTCGCGAGCAGCAGGGTTCCGGGCTCGGGTTGGCGATTGTCAGGCGCATCGCGGAGAATCACGCGGGCCAGTTTGATATCAAGAGCAAGGTGGGCGAGGGCACAACGGTATCGCTCCGGCTGCCGTCTTGAAATCTTTGAGCCCCTTGGGAGGACTAGGGCTGGCGCGGCCGCCAGACCTTCATCAGCGCAAACCCAACCACGGCGGCGAGAATCAGGCCGGCGGCGAATCCACCGAATGAGCTGGGTTCAGGCAGGGATGATGACCGCGTTTCGGGAACCGCATTGGTCGGGGAGGAATTCAAAGTCTCAGATGCCGGCGTCGCCTTGGCCGCAGTCGATGGAATGGGAGTGACGGGGCTGGCCTTCTCGAAAATCGAGTTCCAGTGCGCGCCAAGCAACAGTTCGCTGCCCTGTGTCGTCTCCCGGATTCCGTTGGTGCAATCCCCCATCAGGAGTTTGCAGTGGCGGCCAATGGCTTCCTCATTCAAATGCCGCCCGGTCAGCGGCGGCAACACGCGGCCGCGGCCAAAGATCGGGAATGCCAGCGGCCTTTGCATCGTATCCTCTGCGGCGATGAGGGTGTTCAGGAGGAACTCCTCCGCGACATCGCTTCTCGTCACGCGGATGAGTGCAAAGTGCGGGATCAACGGAAGGTCTGACTTGAGCTGATTGCCAGGGCCGGCCTTCGCGGATCGAAGTTCTTTCTCCAGGCGCTTCAGCTCTCCCGCGAGCAGATCGACCGCCGCCTCGTCGCGGACGGTGTCGCCGCATTCCACGAGAAGCCAGACGGCTGAATCTCCTTCAAGCAGACTCTCTGCGATTCGGTTGCGCGCCGGCGAACTGAGAATCGCCCCGACGGATGGCGTTCGCAGGGCCGATGACCAGATTAGAGCATTGGTCGCGTCGCGTGGTGGGGAGAGGACGACCAGCCACGGCGGCTCGGTGTTGGTCTGTGCGTTCCACAAGGTCTCGATCGCGGCATCCATCTCCTTGAGTGTATCCACGGTCGAGACGAGGAGGTTCACGCCAAGCTTCGGCGGCGCGCTCGCGAGGACATCCACCAGTTCCTGATCCGCAGGGTCCAATGGGCCGTGGTGGAAAACATACGCGTGATAATTCTCCGCCGGCCAGTCCTCCAGCGCGCAGCGATGAAGCGGAGCCGCGGCGCCAGCCAGCGTGGCATTCAGCAACGCCACGACCACGATGAGGACGCGAAGAGCTCGGAGCGGGAATGTGAATGGTGTGTTGGACGACACAATGTTCAGACGTTCTCTATGCCATTTCCAGCCCTCGATGGTCACGCATTAAACTCCGGACTGGCCCATCGTTCGCGGTAATTCCCGCATTCGTCCGGCTCAAATCGTGACGCTACGGCGAGGCGGGCGTCTTCGTGGCCGCTGACTTTCGGAAGACGATGATGTGCTGGCGCGGGAGGACGGCGATCGTCTCGATCCATTCCAGTGGCAGGGCGGACATCTCCTTCCTCACCTGCGCGACGGTCATCTTGTGAAGGAGCTTGATCGGGACGGCAGGATCCTCGCCACGAAACTCGACAAACACCACGCGACCGCCGGGCTTCAAGGAGCGCGTGATGGCTTCCATCATTTCCCACGGATGATCGAACTCGTGATAGACATCGACCATCAGCGCGAGATCGACAGAGGCGGGAGGAAGCTTCGGATCGGTGATGGTTCCCAGCACCGGCTTCACATTCCGGATGCCAGCTTGCGCCATCTGGTTCGTGAGAAGTTCGAGCATCTCCGGCTGGATATCCACGGCGAGCACGGTGCCGGTCGCGCCCGTTTTCGCGGCGAGCCGCCGGCTGAAGTAACCGGTGCCCGCACCGATGTCGGCGACGATATCTCCAGGCTTGATCGGGAGTTGGGCGACGAGCTTCCCGGTATGCTCCTCCTCATCGCGCTCGGGGCGTTCGAGCCAGTCGGCGGCTTGATGCCCCATGACATGCGCGATTTCCCGGCCCATATAGAATTTGCCGATGCCGTCGCGGCTGTGTTCCTTGCGGAACTCGTATCGATTCGTGGCCGTGGCGGAGTCGGCGGCGGAAACCGACGCCGCGATGGCGGTGAGAAAAAGTGCTGCGATGAGGGCGCGCATGGCGTGAGGTTGTCGTGCAGGGCAGGGGGATTCAAGCCTTCGATTGGAACCTGATCGCCCGACGGGAAATGATTCGACTTCCCGCAGGGGGCAACGAAAATTCAAGGCGATGTTCAGACCGTGTATTGACCTGCATGACGGGAAGGTGAAGCAGATCGTCGGCGGCTCGTTGAAGGACGATGGCGCCGGGTTGCGGACGAACTTTGTCTCGGAACGTCCGGCGTCATGGTTCGCGGAGCTTTATCGCCGCGACGGCTTGATGGGCGGGCATGTGATCAAGCTTGGTCCCGGCAATGACGCGGCGGCGCTCGCGGCGCTTGCGGCGTTTCCCGGCGGGCTGCATCTCGGTGGCGGCGTGGATGCTGAGAATGCCACCGGCTGGCTGGAGGCCGGCGCGTCACACGTCATCGTGACGTCGTGGGTTTTTCGCGACGGACAGTTGGATTGGGAGAGGTTGAAGAACTTGGTCGGCGTGATTGGAAAGCAGCGGCTGGTTTTGGATCTCAGTTGTCGTCGGCGCGGCGCGGATTACTTCGTTGTGACGGATCGCTGGCAGAAGTTCACCGAGCTGACCGTCTCGCGCGAGACGCTCGTCCGGCTCGCTGACTATTGCGATGAGTTCCTCATTCACGCGGCGGATGTCGAGGGGCTGTGTCGCGGGATTGATTCGGAACTCGTGAGCAAGCTCGGCGAATGGACGCCCATTCCGACGACCTACGCTGGCGGCGCGAAGTCTCTGGCGGACTTGGAAGAAGTCACGCGCGTCGGAAATGGCCGGGTCGATCTGACGATTGGCTCCGCGCTCGATATCTTTGGCGGCACGGGCGTGACCTACGCGGACGCGGTCGAGTTCAACCGCCGTTGAAACGCTCTTCTCCCGCTGGTCTCTCATTCGTAGTTTTCAAATCCATCGTTCCCGCTAAGACTCCGTCATGCCAACGACCGCCTTGCACGACATCGTCCGCTACAGTGACCGCCTTCTCCGCACGGAGGAAGTGAACGACTACGGCGGCGCGGTGAACGGTTTGCAGGTGGAGAATCGCGGCACCGTCACCCGCATCGCGGCGGCGGTCGATGCCTCGCTCTCCACCATCCAGCTCGCCATTGCCGCCCGCGCGGACCTGCTCATCGTTCACCACGGATTGTTCTGGAGTCCACGCCAGCCGTGGACCGGCAAGACCTGCGAGATGTTCCGCCTGCTCATGGACAGCGATCTTGCCATCTACAGCTCCCATCTCCCGCTCGATCTCCATCCGAAGCTGGGCAACAACGTCCAGCTCTGCACGGCCATGGGTTTGAAGAATCCGAAGCCGTTTTTCTACGACAAGGAACAACACATCGGCCTGCAAGTGCGCGCGAAACTGTCGTTGGAAGAAGTGAAGCAACGATTGAAGATCGCGGTCGGCGGCGAGCCGCTGGTGATTCCCGGCGGGCCCGCGATCTGCCGGCGCATTGGCATCGTCACCGGCGGTGCTGGCAATGAATTGAAGCGCGCGGTCGCTGAGGGCGTGGACACCTTCATCACCGGCGAAGGCGCTCATTGGACTTACGCCCTCGCCGAGGAACTTGGATTGAACGTCCTCTACGGCGGTCATTACGCGACCGAGACCTTCGGCGTCAAAGCCCTCGCTCGCGACCTCTCCCAGCGCTTTGGTCTGCCCTGGTCCTTCCTCGATTACCCGACGGGATTGTGAGAGCGCAAGGCGTGCGAATTTGCCAGACCTCCCGGGTGGTTAAGATTTCGACGAAGCTGGAGTGATTCCTGGATCTTCCAGCATGATGCCATCCGTCTTCAACGGATGTTCCCCAGTATGCGCTCGAAAATTTCCAGAGCGGCGTCGATTTGCTGGGAAGAGACCATCAGGTTCGTCACCGCACGGATGGCGTCGGGGCCCGTGGCCAGGACGCGCACGCCGGCTTGGTCTAGCGCGCCCACGAGGGTGGCCGCCGGAAGTTTCGTCACATGCATCAGCACGATGTTGGTCTGCACGGAAGCCGGATCGAGATCAATGCCTGGAAGTCTGCTTAACCCCTCTGCCAGCGCGCGGGCGTTGGCGTGGTCTTCAGCGAGCCGGGCGCGATGATGCTCCAGCGCGTGGAGCGCGCCGGCGGCGAGGATGCCCGCCTGCCGCATGCCGCCGCCGTACATCTTGCGGAACCGTCGCGCGCGTTGGATGAATTCCCGCGTCCCGCACAGCGCCGAGCCGATCGGCGCGCCGAGGCCTTTGGAGAAACACACGCTCACCGAGTCGAAGTGCGCCGCGTAATCGCGCTCCGGGATGCCCGTCGCGACCGCCGCGTTCCACAGCCGCGCGCCATCGAGGTGCAGCCGCAAGCCGCGCGCGCGGGACACTTCAGCGACCTCGTGAATGCGTTGCAGCGGCCAGACGCTTCCCCCGCCGCGATTATGGGTGTTCTCGATGCACACGAGTTTGGTCGGCGCGAAATGCTGATCCGCCGGACGCAGCACGGCCTCGACATCCGCCGCGGTGAAGACGCCGCGCACGCCGGGCAGGCAGCGACACATCACGCCAGCCAGCGCGGCCGGCGCGCCGGATTCGTAGTAGTAAATGTGCGCGTTGGCATCGACGAGGATTTCATCGCCTGGTTCCGTGTGGGCCCGCAGCGCCAGTTGATTGGCCATGGTGCCGGACGGGGTGAACACGGCGGCTTCCTTGCCGAGGAACTCGGACACGTGCGCTTCGAGCCGCGCCACGGTGGGGTCGTCCCCAAACACGTCATCGCCTACTTCCGCCCGGGCCATCGCCTCGCGCATGGCGGGTGTGGGCTGCGTGATCGTATCGCTGCGTAAGTCGATTCGCATGGTGCGTGTGGTGAAAAGTTAAGTCTGAGCGAACACGGGCAAAGGCCACTGCCGCCCCATCCTGTTCACCGCATGGCTGGAGGTGGCTGCCGTGTTCGGCGGTCCTGCAGCGGTGTCGTGGTGTTCGAATTGCATGGTTGCTACTGGATTTGAAGGAACTCGCGGGCGGAGAGCAAGACCTACATCAGTTCCAGCACCGTCGGGGTGACTGAGATGGCTGGCGTCACCGCTGGATTCCAGCAATTTCCGAATGGTCCGATTGGCGGCCCAGCGCAAGCAGGGTGATCAGGGTTGTGCCGGGATTCAGGATCTCCTTATCCCGGCATCAGCTTCCCGATGTAGGGAGCGCCGGTCGCCCGGCGAAGCGCCTTCCCACATCTGAAAGGTGCGAAAGAAGGAGTTGGCATCCTCGTAGCCCAACAGGTAGGCGACCTGGTTGAGTGATAGAAGGTTCACTGTTGGACTACCGATCGTCAGTAACACGCCAATCCTCGGTCACCTTCCCAGCTTTGCCAGGTCGCCGCGAGCAATGGCGTCACCGCGAAATAGTGGACAAGCCGATCGGATTCGGATGAATCTGTCGCCTGTGTGACTGCTGAACGGCATCTGCGAACCGTCACGACTTATGACCACAATCCAACTGACCTCCATTCTCATCACTGCGATCCTCGCGATAGTTGGCGTGCGCGCTGCGGAAGACATCCTCATCGCTGACTTTGAAGGCGCCACCTACGGCTCGTGGACCGCCACCGGAGAGGCGTTCGGCCTTGGACCCGCGCGCGGGACTTTGCCGGGGCAGATGGCCGTCAGCGGTTTCAAGGGCAAAGGGCTGGTGAACTCGTTTCACAAAGGCGACGCCACGACGGGCACGCTCACGTCGCCGGAGTTCAGGATCGAGCGGAAGTTCATCGCCTTCCTGATCGGGGGCGGCATGGACAAGGAGAAACTCGCGCTGCAATTGCTCGTCGGCGGCAAAATCGTGCGCGGCGCCACGGGGCCGAATGACAAGGCCGGCGGCAGCGAGGCGCTCGCGGCGGAGTCATGGGACGGAGCGGAGTTTGCGAGCAAGACGGCGGTCCTCCGCATCGTGGACGATGCGAAAGGCGGCTCTGCGAAGTTCGAGTCGCTGCAGGTTCACGAGCTGAAGTCCGCTTGGACTTCGAGATAAGATCATGACGCGCTCGAACTCCACGTCGATGAAGCTCGCAGAACAGAACATTGCCAGCCTACTTTCTCGCCAGACCATGCCCTTCGATTCACGCAGCGACACCGTCAACCAATCCCCGACCGCCGGATGTGAGGCAAGGACGAGGTTCGGAGCTCGTATCGCGAAAGGTTTCTCGTTGCTCGTCCTTAGCGTGAGCCTGCTCGTCAGCATGGTTACCGATGTATCTGCGGACGCCATTGTTCCCGGACTGGTTTCCAGCCAACTCGATCCGGAGCTGAAGGGACTGGTTCTGATCGAGGAGTTGAACTGTGCGGCTTGCCATGCGGGCGACGTGTCCCTGGCGAGTCGCTCGAAGAAAGCGCCGCGCCTCTCCGAGGTCGGTTCGCGGGTGAACCCAACTTATCTTGAAGCATTCATCCGTGATCCGCATGGGATCAAACCCGGCACCACGATGCCGGACGTGCTGACGTCGCTGGGTGCAGCGGAGAAGAAGCAGGCGGCCACGGAGCTTACGCACTTCTTGCTGTCGCTGAAGCCGAACAACTTTTCCTTGCAGCCGCCCGACACGGTCGCAGCGCAGCACGGGATGCGGCTGTTTCATTCGCGCGGCTGTGCGCAGTGTCACTCGCCTCGTGCTGATAAAGGAACGGAGCTGCTCGCCAAAACTTCGGCCCCGCTCGGTGCGTTGGAAAAGAAATACAGCTTCAAGAGTCTCGTGGATTTTTTGCGACAGCCCCATGCGAGCCGGCCTTCCGGACGCATGCCCGACTTGCGGCTGTCAGGGCAGGACATTGAGCGCATCGCCCATTACCTGCTGCAGGACACGCGGGTGCCGGGTGCGCTTCGCTACACGCTGTATCGCGGTCAGGTGTGGGAAGGGCTGGACAGCTCGGAGGTGAAAGCGGAGCGGGCCGGGCACGTTAAGGATTTTGACTCGGAGAGTCTGGGCAAGCCCCAGCATCACACGGCGATCAAATACGAAGGCTGGTTGAACCTTGCGAACAAGGGACGCTACATTTTTTTCCTGAAGATGAACGGCGGCTCGCTGTTGGTGGATGGAAAGCAAATCGTCCAGCAGGAGCCCAGCGACCGGCGCGGCGTGAAGCAACTGGAGGGTGCGGTGGAACTCGATGCGGGTACGCACTCGATCCAGCTCACTTATTTCCACACCGGGCATGAACCGAAGTTCTCTTGCGAGCTAGAGGGTCCGCAGTTTGCGCGGGGACCGATCCCCTCGGCGATGCTGTCTGTTTCCAAGGAGCCCATCGCGCCCTTCGAGCCGCTCAAGGTGGATGCTGGACTCGCGGCGCGTGGCCGGGAACGATTCGGGAATCTCGGCTGCGCCAATTGCCATGACGATCTCCGCATCCCGACCAGAGCCAGCACCGCCTTTGCGAAGCTCAATGCGAGCCGTGGATGCCTCGGCGAAACGGCCGGCCCATGGCCGCGCTTCGACCTGAGTGCGGAACAGCGCGGATGGATCGCCAAGGCGTTGCCGCGCGCGGAAAAACCACAGCTCGATGACCAGCAACGGATCAACAAGACGCTCGTCACGTTCAACTGCATCGCCTGTCACGAGCGAATTGGTGTTGGAGGAATTGCCCCGGAGCGCAATGCGCTCTTCACCGGGACGCAGCCGTCGCTCGGAGATCAAGGCCGGTTGCCACCGCCGCTGACTCACGTCGGAGCGAAGCTGAAACCGGAATGGCTCGCCGAAGTGCTGCTGCGAGGAAAACGGCAGCGTGATTACCTGAATGCGAGTATGCCGCAGTTTGGCGAGGCGAACGTCGGGCATCTGGTCGAGTTATTCGGCAAGGTCGATGCACTGGAAGCGGCGACCATTCCCAAGGTGGCCAACCTTCAGGAGTCCAAGAATGCCGGTCACGAGATGATCGGCGTCAGCGGACTAAGCTGCATCGTCTGCCATGAATTTAACGGACAGAAATCCGGCGAGGTCAGCGCGCTCGACCTCGCGCGCGTTTCCGAGCGGCTCAAGAAGAACTGGTTCCATCTCTACTTGCGGCAACCCTCGCGCTTCCACCCCACCGTGATCATGCCCATCTACTGGCCGGACGGTCAGTCCCCGCTTCCGAAAATTCTCGGCGGCGACGCCGGCCAACAGATCGAAGCGCTCTGGACTTATCTGGAGGACGGACCGCGCGCGAAGAAGCCGGTCGGGTTGTCGCGGCAGTCGAACGAGCTTCGCGTCGGCGACGTGACTGAAATCTGCCGAGGACAGAGTCCCGTGGGGTATCGCGGGATCGGCGTGGGTTATCCCGAGCGCATCAACCTAGCCTTCGATTCCGGCGAGATGGCGCTGCGCCAGCTCTGGAAGGGCGAATTCGCCAGCGTGGACTCGGGACATTTTCGCCCGCGCGGAACCGACTCCATTTCCTTTCCACCGGGCATTCCTTTTCATCGCCTGAAATCCCTCGACGACAACTGGCCCTACAAAGGCAAAACCAACCATCCTTTCCCGCAGGACCATGGATACCAGTTCCGCGGCTATCATCTCGATGCCGCGCGCCGGCCGACGCTGCTCTACCACTACGGCGACATCGCGGTGGAAGATTTCTTCGAGGACGTGCGCGACCGGGACGGCAAGGCTTACTTCAAACGCACGCTTCGCTTCGACACGCCCGCAGCGCAAGCACCGTTCTATTTTCGCGCCGCCGCCGGGAAGAAAATCACCGGTTCCGCCGAGCGCACCTTCACCGCAGACAAGCTCCAACTCCGCATCACCAGCGACCACATGGGCATCGTCCGCGAGGGCGAGAGCGGCGACGTCCT